>JAYRIK010000040.1:0-22580 GCA_041906865.1 Candidatus Auribacterota bacterium | reverse complement strand
GGGGAGAAAATGGAAAAGTTTTGGGTTTAAGAAATCTTTCCAAATATCATCAAGATCAATGGTCCATCCTTGCAGAGCAAATCTTTTCAGCAACACCCCAGATTAAACATTTTTACAGCTGGTGTGATTCAGAATTTCAGGAGCTTTTAAATCAAGCTAAGAATTTTATAGCCTGGACTCATCTAAAAGAAAAAGGATTGCCTGCAAACTTAAAAGGAAACGAGATAAATTTAGAAGGAATCTGCGCTGCACTTGCTCTTGGGTTAGAATATTCAAATCCAATCATTGAACTTTCAGGAAATCATTTTTCTGTTTTAAGTCTTTCTTCGCTCAAACAAATGTGGGTCAAAAGCTTAAAGCTATCATCTTTAATTGCGGTCATTCTTTTAAGTTTAGGATGGACGCAAGTTTACAAAACAACAAAAGGAATTTCTAGTCTAGAGCAAAAATTTCAGGAATCATTTTACAGTTTTTTCCCAACAAAAACTCCTATGCTGGCACCCCTTCAACAGCTTCAAGAAAAAATAGAGCAACAAAGAAAATTACAATCTTCAACTGCTGGCATTACGCATTATCAGCTGCTAAAAGCATTAAACATTCTTTATCAATCAAAACCCAATAATATTTTGGTAAATCAAATTAATTCGACAGACAATCAATTTAAAATAGAAGTCGTTAGTCCTTCTCATCAAGAAATGACTCAATGGAATGAAAAGATTCAAGAAAGTGAATTGAAAAACATCCGATTAAGCGAAGAAAAGAGCACAAATACTGATGATTCACCTAACTATGATTTAACCTTTACCCTTGTATCGCAGTCATGAAAAAAATAATTTTAATCATCGGCATCATTGCTTTTACTTTATTCATCAGTTTAATTTGCCTTTTTTGTCATGCCCACACGCTTCATCATAAATTTGATCTCCTCAAATCTGAATATACACAGTTTATAAAATTACAAGAAAGCCTTCAAAAGGGGACTCCTAAAAATAATTCAGATCTTCTCAAAGCCAGCAAAGATCTTATTGAACAGTTGGGACTTAAAAAGAATGTGGAGCATTTAAAACCCATCGATCATTGCATTGAAATTTCCCTTAAAAATCTTACTCAAGCAAGTTTAATCAATTTCTTAAAAAGCCTCGACGCATTACCCTCTTTTCGTATTCTCAAATCAAATTTTGAAACTAATTCTTCTGGAGAATTGGCATTAACTCTTTTACTTGTTTCGCTCTCCACGCAAACAGAGTTAATATCATGAATATTACCATTGATGTTCAACCTCTTTTAGCAAGGAAAAGTGGGGTGGGCTTTTACATTTGGGGACTGGTTCAGGCCCTCTCTGGAATCGATTCAAAAAATCATTACAATCTTGCTTTTTTTGATTTTAAAAACAAGAAACATATGATTCCTGATTTAGCGCCCAATTTTCAAAAGAAGACCAGTGTTATTCCAGGTCGAATGGTAAGTGCTTTGTGGAAAAAACTAAAATTTCCCTCTTATGATTTTTTCTTTGGTAAAGCAGACTTATTTCATTTTCCCAATTTTATCATTCGACCCATAAAAGAAGGGAAGGCCATTGCAACCATTCATGATGTGTCTTTTCTCCGTTATCCTCAATATACAGAACCCAAAAACTTAAAGTTTCTAACAAGCAAAATAGAAGAAACGCTTCTGCAAGCAAATCAAATCATTGTGGATTCAGATTTTACAAAATCAGAGTTGATGTCATTTTTTAAAATAGATTCAAGTCGAGTCCATACCATTCATTTAGGGATTGATCCTCGCTTTCAACCTTCTCAAAAACAAACCGCTACAAAAAAAATCCTTTTTGTCGGAACAATTGAACCTCGCAAAAATCTCACCAATTTATTCAAAGCTTTTGATATTTTTACAAAAAAAATGAGAGGTCAAAATTATCAATTGATAATTGCGGGCATGAAAGGGTGGCTTTGCGAAGAAACATTTAAGAGTTTAGAAAAATGCCAATTCAAAGAAAAAATACAATTATTAAATTATGTGGACGACCATCAACTCATTCAGCTTTATCAAGAAGCAGATGCGTTTGTTTATCCTTCATTCTATGAAGGTTTTGGACTGCCTCCTTTAGAGGCAATGGCTTGCGGTATTCCAGTAATTGCAGCCAAAAGGGGATCTCTGCCTGAAGTTTTGGGTCAAGCCCCTGTCTGGATTGAACCAGAAGATGTCGAAGGTCTTGCTAAAAACATTGAAAAAGTTGTTTGTGATTTGGATTACAAAAAAACACTTATTGCAGCAGGTTTCTCACAGGTTAAAAATTTTAACTGGAGAACAACCGCTGAACAAACGCTAAATGTTTACCACAAAGCCATGGAAGCCTCGTCATGAGAATTGCAATTGATGCACGCTGGATTACAGAAGAACCTTCGGGGATCGGACAATATACAACAAATTTAATTCGCTATTTATCTCAACATCCAAATGATTCAAATATTTATTTTCTCATCTTCTCAAGAAAAGAAGTTTTTGAACGTCTTGAGAAAGAATTAAATTTAAGAGAAAGGCAAAACTTCAAACCCGTTTTTGTGTCCTATGATGTTTTCTCGCTCTTGGGACAAGTTAAACTTCCACTTCTTTTTAGAAAAATTAAAATAGACCTTTTTCATTCAACCAATTTTATGATTCCCTTATTTAGTTCAAAAACAAAATTGGTTACGACAATTCATGACCTTATTCCTTTTCTGTTCCCTGAATATGCACCCAAATCTAAAAAGAGCAGGTTCTATTTTTTGTATCGCTTTTTGATGCAATGCATCATCAAAAAAGTTGATCATATTTTTGTGGATTCTAAAAACTCTCACAAAGATTTGATTGAAAATTTTAAACAAGCCGAAAAAAAGGCAAGTATTTTAACCTTTGGGATAGATCCTTCTTTTACCTCTCAAAAAACATCCCAATCCCATTTTTCAATTCAGGGAAAGTTGACTCTTAAAAGTCCTTTTATTCTCTATGTAGGAAGACAAGATCCTTATAAAAATTTACTTCATCTTGTAAAAGTTTTTAAAGAACTCTCAAAAAAAATAGAAAATCTTTCTTTAGTCATTGCGGGATCTAAAGACAAAAGATATCCTGAGCTTTGGCAAACGATTTCAGCATTAGGGCTTGATTCAAAAGTGATTCTGACGGGGTTTCTATCCCAAGATGATTTAGTTGAACTTTACAAGAAAGCTGCTGTTCTAGCTTTGCCAAGTCGATATGAAGGTTTTGGATTGCCCCTGCTCGAAGCCATGTCATGCAATGTCCCGGTCATTGCATCCAATACAGCATCCATCCCAGAAATTGTAGGAGATGCAGGCCTATTGCTGGATCCCGATGACGCTCAAGGATGGATTGAAACTATTTCACGTCTTTTGAAAGATGATATTCTTAAACGTGAACTTATTGAAAAGGGTCAACAAAGGCTTCTTCTTTTTAATTGGGAAAAGACTATTAAACAACTTTTATTAGAGTACGCAAAAATATGTCCAAAACGAAAATAGCATTCATCCATGACTGGCTGAATGGAATGAGGGGAGGGGAGAAATGCCTAGAAACACTTCTAGAAATCTTCCCTAAAACACCCATTTTTACACTTTTATACCAGGAAGAAAAAATATCTGAATTAATTCGTCAATCGCATATCACTTCGTCTTGGATTGAGAAACTTCCTTTTTGGCGCGAAAAATATCGTTATTATTTACCCCTTTTCCCATTTGCAATTAAAAGCTTTGATCTTAGTACATATGAAACGATCTTAAGTATCAGCCACTGTGCAGCAAAAGCGGTTCGCATTCCATCCAACAGTCTTCACATTTGTTATTGTTTGACCCCCATGAGATATTTATGGGGATTCTATGAAGAGTATTTTGGGAAAGGACCTTATCATTGGTTAAAGCATTTAGGCCTTCAACCTCTTTTATCTTTCTTAAAAAAATGGGATCTTGAAACTGTAAAAAATGTTGACCATTTTATTGCAATTTCAAATTATGTGGCTGAAAGAATTAAAAAGATTTACGGGAGAGAGTCTATTGTTATTTATCCTCCTGTAGATACCCAAAAATATTTTTACGAGGAAAGAGAAAAAAAAGAAGATTATTTTTTAATTGCATCTGCCCTTGTACCCTACAAAAGAATTGATATTGCGATTGAAGCCTTTAACAAACTTAAGCAACCCTTGAAAATCATTGGAGCAGGAACAGAGTTAAATCGTCTTAAAGCAAAAGCAGGACCCTCCATCGAATTCTTAGGATGGCAACCGGATGCTAAACTTCGAGAGTATTATTCAAAAGCAAAAGCCTTCATTTTCCCTTCTGAAGAGGATTTTGGAATCACGCCTTTAGAAGCTCAAGCTTGCGGCACACCTGTCATTGCATATGGTAAAGGAGGGGCCCTGGAAACTGTTCAAGATCAAAAAACAGGTTTTTTCTTTAAGGAACAACATGCAGAATCACTCATCGAAGCTATTGAAAAATTTAATGACATCTCCTATGATAGGCGAGCTTTACGCGAAAATGCGCTTCGTTTTCGAAAAGAAGTATTTCAGAACCAGTTTAAATCCTTTTTGAGAGAAAAAGGCGTAGAATCATTTTAGAACTATTTTAGGGAAAAACATGGCTCGTCAACGCTCAGTAGATTTTTGGATTCTTTCTCTTCAGATTTTATTAGATTCTGTTTTACTCTATCTTTCTTTTTGTTTTGCTTTTTTTATTCGTTTTCATTCCGGCTTATTCCAAGTTACACGAGGAATGCCTTCCTTTATTTCCTACGCAGAAGTCTTCCCGGCTGCTACTGTCGTAATGCTTCTTGTTTTTAAATCCATGGGGCTGTATGTCAAAAGAGAGTTTGGAAAAGAATTACAACTCTTTCAAACCATCAAAGCCGTATCCTTAGGAATGTTTATTCTAACCTCTCTTACCTTTATTTATCGTGAAGTTTCTTATTCAAGACTTCTCGTTGTCGTGGCCTGGCTTTTAGGAGTCTTCATCATTTTATTTGGAAGATTTTTAATTCGCTTTCTCAGAAAAACCATTTATCTTGCCTTTAAACTCCATAAAAATTTTCTCATCATTGGAGCAGGTGAATGTTCAAAAATAATCATGCAAAGTTTGCTTAAAGTTGATCCTGATCTTTATAAAGTTGTAGGGGTTCTAAATCATATAGAGCAAGAAGATGCTTCGCTGACAGACTATAAGATATCATCCACTCTTCCTATTTTAGGATCCATTGATCAATTGCCCACATTACTGACATCACAAAAAATTGATGAAGTCATTCTGACCGTTCCAGGCTTGGAACATAAGAAAATTGTCGAAATTATTTTATCTTGTGAAAAGGAGATGGTGAATTTTCGAATGGTTCCTGATATCTTTGAGATCTTAACAACACAAGTTGAATTAGAAAATTTTCATGGAATCACGCTTTTAGGACTTAAACAATTTCCTTTAGAGAAAGCGATTAACCGTTTCTATAAACGAACAATTGATATCCTGGGAGCAAGTTTTGGGTTGATTATTTTGACGCCTCTTTTTTTATTGCTGAGTGGACTTATCAAGAAAGATTCATCCGGTTCTGTTTTTTATAAACAAGAACGTATTGGACAAGACGGGAAGCATTTTATGATGATTAAATTTCGCACCATGAAACAAAATGCCGAGGAAAAAACAGGTCCTGTTTGGGCAAAAGAGGATGACCCTCGACGAACCAAAATAGGTGCATTTTTGAGACAATTTAATTTAGACGAACTTCCTCAGCTTTGGAATGTTCTTAAAGCGGATATGAGTTTGGTAGGCCCAAGGCCTGAAAGACCTCATTTCGTGAATGAGTTTAAGGGTAAAATCCCTCGTTATATGTCGCGGCATCGTATTAAATCTGGCATGACAGGTTGGGCGCAGGTTAATGGACTCAGAGGAAATACTTCTATCCTAGAACGAATAAAATACGATCTTTATTATCTTGAAAACTGGTCTATTTGGTTTGATTTAAGAATCATTTTAAAAACTTTTTTTGCTCGTCAAAATGCGTATTAAAAGGGCACGTTATGAATAAAAGTTTTCCTAAAAAGAAAAATCCTGCTATCGCGTTTTTGTTAGCCTATCTCTTTCCAGGACTGGGTCACTTTTATATGGGAAAGAAAGGACTGGGACTCTTTCTCTTTATCTCCATTGTTCTTACTTATACGATCGGACTTTCCTTAGGGGGAGGTATTCTTTGGGATGAAATGAATTTTTTAACAGTTTTGGCCTATGTTGTAAAATTTTTTAACGGTTTCCCATTTTTAAGCACCTTGTTTTATCAGACCTTTCATGAACTATCGCTTTATTTTAATGAAATGGGAACCACTTTTATTCTAATATCGGGTGCGTTAAATTTATTAGTGATTATTCACTTAATCGAATTGTTGCAAAAAGGGAAGACGGAATGCCAAGCGAATTCATAAAAAATATTCTTCTCTTTCTTTATATTACACTTGTGGTTTCTTTTGTGTGGGTTTCTTTAACCCATGAAGGGCTTAAGAAAATCTTGCAGGAAGGAACAAAAAGTTTTTTAATCTTTGTAGTTTGTGCCATTACGTTAGGAGCCATTGTTCATCTACTGAGCTAATATTATGGGAACACTCATTCATTTAGATATTGTTGGAATCATCATTATTCTCGTCCTGGCTTTGTTTTCTGTCTATGGATGGGCTATTTTCTTAAATAAAATGAAACTTTTAAGAGCCGTTGATAAAAGTTCAAAAACTTTTTTAGATCGCTTTCGTAAAAGCGAGACAGAGCCCTTAAATCTTTATCGACAAAACTACGTAAGAACAGAAGATCCTTCACCTCTGGTTAAAATTTATAAGGTAGGCTGCCATGAATTAGAATCCGTCTTAAAAACAAATGAAACGATTGCTCCTGGAGCTCAAAGAAGTGGACCCGCAAAAATCTCTATTCTTGAACTAGAAAGCATTCAAAAAATTCTTCAACGCACCGCTTCTGAAGAAATGATGCTTCTTGAAAAATCCCTAGCTGTTCTTGCAACCGCTTCTTCGGTAGGACCTCTACTAGGCCTTTTAGGCACTGTATGGGGCATTATGGATGCATTTGTGGGGATTGGCAAGAAAGGCACCGCTAGCATCAGCGCTGTTGCTCCAGGCGTTGCTGTGGCTTTGATCACAACAGTTATTGGTCTTTTAGTCGCAATTCCAGCCCTTATTGCTTATAACTTTTTCCAAAGTCGTTTTAACACCATAGCCATTAAGACTGATAACTTTGCCTCTGAATTTCTGTCTGCTGTCGAAAAGAAACACGTTCTACGTTAGAATTTTGGATAATTCCACATGATATCTACGAAGCAACGAACCAAAAAAATTGTCAGCGACATCAACATGACCAATCTGGTCGATGTCACCATGACTTTACTCATTGTTTTTATTTTATTAGCACCTGTCATCGAGTCAGGAATTGATTTAAAACTTCCTCAAGCTTCTTCACAAAAGGTTGATACACCTCAGGACGTTACCAGCATTAGTGTCTCTAAAGAGGGAGTTATTTTTTGGAATTCA
Source organism: Candidatus Auribacterota bacterium (assembly GCA_041906865.1). GTDB lineage: Bacteria > Auribacterota > JACPWU01 > JACPWU01 > JACPWU01 > CAZXEQ01. The sequence goes on along the minus strand of JAYRIK010000040.1, from coordinate 15,022 downwards.
GAAATGGTTAGTTTAGAAAACCTTCCAAGTCGCATTGAGTCAGAGAAAGAAAAAAAACCAAACCTTGCTATTTTGCTTAGAGGCGACACGAATGTTTCCTATGGTCAAATGGTTAAGATTCTAGACATTCTCAGAAATGAGGGAATTGATCAAATTGATATCGCAACTGAAGCTGAAACAAAATAAAAAATTTTTGCATTTATTGTTAACCTAAAATAAAAAATAGGTTAACAATGACGCGTCCTCAAATTGTTTTGATTACAGGAGTATCCGGTGGCCTCGGGTCTGAAATAGCAGAAGCCTTTGCAAGCCGAGGAGATATCGTTTTAGGTATTTATCATCAAAATCATACTGCAATTGCAAAGTTAGAAGAGAAAATTAAGGCTGCCGGAGGCTCTTGTCAGTTTTATCAATGCGATATTCGTCAAGAACTAGAAGTAAAAAAACTTTTTCAAAAAGTTAAAAGTGTTTGGGAAAAACTTGACGGCCTCGTCAATAATGCAGGAATTATTCGCGATCAGAATATTTTAAAAATGTCCTATGAAGATTGGGATGAAGTTATTCGAGTTAATTTAACAGGTTCTTTTTTTTGTTTAAAAGAAGCAATCTCCTTACTCAAGAAAAAGGATTCAAATCAATCAAAATTTATTATTAACATTGCTTCACTGATGGGACTCACGGGGAATGAAGGACAAACGAATTATTCTGCTTCAAAAGCTGGATTGATTGCTTTAACACAAACTGCTGCATTGGAGCTAAAGTCTTTTGGAATTAAAGTGAATGCTGTCATTCCAGGACTTTTAAAAACACAAATGAGCACGGGAAGTAAAGCTCTAGAAAACTTTTCAGAGCGCCTTCCCTCTGATATTGCTCAATGGATTGTTAAAATAGCTTCTCTCAAAGAAACCACAGGTCAAATATTTATTTTAGAAAATCGAGTGACTAAATATGCAAATTTGCCGACGTCCTTCTCAAGTTGTAATTACGGGGATGGGAATTTCAACAGCAATTGGGACTAATATTTCCAAAGCTTGGGAGGCCCTTCAAAAAGGCCGATCAGGAATACAAATGCTTTCTTTAGACGGCATTCAAATCCCGGCAGGATTTATCTCTGATCAAACTTCTCAAGACAAAAGAGCTGAAATGTTAGCACTTCATGCGTCTGGCGAATCATTGAAAGATTCTGGTCTTGAAATAAAGAATGTCCCATCTGAAAGAATAGGCACTTGTGTTAGTTCAAGCAAAGGCGATTTTGAAAATGTTCTAAATCCAACACATGGATTCTTTTTGGAGAAAATTAATTCTAGACTGGTGCAACATTATCAAACTTTAGGACCTTCTCTTAATCTTGTGGGGGCTTGTTCAACAGGTCTTCAATCTGTCTCATGGGGAGCACGCTGGATACAAGAAAACAAATGTGACATGGTTTTTGCAGGAGCAAGTGACTCAGTTCTTCATCCTTTTCTTATTCATGCCTATGAACAGGCAGGCATCCTAGCTAAAAAAAATTCTGAATCTCCCCATAAACGGATTAAACCTTTTGATCGAAATAGAACAGGAACCATTTTAGGCGAGGGTAGTGGCGTAGTGGTTCTTGAATCTCTAGAATCCGCTCAAAAGCGAGGTGCAAATATTTATGGAGAAATTCTGTCCTCTTATTATGGTATTGACCCTTTTCACCCCATTCGAATGAATCCAGATGGATCTAGTGTGGCACAAATCCTTCAACATCTTTTCCAGAAATCTCAATATTCTATAGACAACATTGACTTGATTCATCTTCATGGCACAGGTACAGTTTGGAATGATGTTGTAGAAACACGTGGAATCAAAAGTTTTTTTAAAGAGCAGGTGAGAAAAATCTCATTTTGTGCAACCAAACCTTTTACAGGACATTTAATTGGAGCCAGTGGTGTTGTAGAACTCATTTTTAGTTTATTAGCCATGAAACATGGGTTTGTTCCTCCCACATTGAATCTAGAAGAAACAGATCCTGAATGTGATCTTGATTACACACCGGGTTATGGAAAAGAAAAAGCAATCCGATCTTTGATTGGTCTAGCTTATGGTTTTGGTGGACACATTTCTGGCATTCTTGTGAGAAAAATTTGATATGAGATATTTGACACTGAAGATTAAAAAGAGGTATAAAAAATGAAAGCTTCTCGACTCATTGCACTCGCTCGAAGAATATACTGTTCGAGCGAAGTCGAGAACTTTACAATCTTCATATGAAACATTTTGATTTTTTAAATCATGCATTGACGGACCTTCAAACTAAAAATCGTTTTCGCGAATTTCAAACGATTACAGCCACTTCAGGAGCGTTTATTTATTTGGAGAATAAAAAACTTATTAATTTTGGATCAAACAACTATTTAGGTCTTGCACAAAACTTCCAAGTAAAATTGGCGTCAATTATTAACACATGGCGGTTTGGATCAGGTTCAGGAGCCTCAAGACTTATTTCTGGCAATACGATTATTCATGAAGCTTTAGAACACGCTATTGCTTCATTAAAAGGTTCTGAAACAGCCCTTGTTTATCCTACAGGATATATGGCTAATTTAGGTGCAATCTCTACTCTAATCGGACAGGACGATGTTGTCATTCTAGATCATCTTAATCATGCTAGCATCGTTGATGCATGTCTTCTCTCAAAAGCAAAAATATGGGTTTATCCTCATAAAGATGTACAACGACTTGATGAAGTTCTTGAGAATACTAAAAAAAGAAATTTTCGTCGCAAATGGGTTATTACAGAAAGCCTTTTCAGTATGGATGGCGATATTGCTCCATTGCCCGAAATCTTAAAAATCTGCGAAAATCATCAAGCCCTTCTTATGATTGACGAAGCCCATGCCACAGGAGTTCTTGGAGAAAATGGAAGAGGGGCATTAGAATATTTTGGCATTGATCCTAAAAAAGTTCCTATCATGATGGGGACTTTGAGTAAAGCACTTGGTTCTTTAGGTGGATTTATCGCTGGAGAAAAAGAACTCATTGATTATTTGCGAAATCGATCTAAAACTTTTATTTATACAACAGGGCTTCCCACATCGGTCTGTTCAGGAGCTCTTAAAGCAATTCAATTAATTACCAAATCAAACCAATGGGTTGAAAAACTTAAAGCAAATATTGATTATTTTTATAATGGATTAAAAAAAGCTGGAATAGATTGTCCAAAAGATAAAACACCCATCATCCCTATTATTACTGAAATCGAAATTAATACGATGAAAGCTTCTCAGAAATTAAAGGAAGAGGGTTTTTTTGTTCCAGGGATTCGTCCACCTACGGTACCGGAAGGAGAAGGGAGACTCCGCATCAGTTTAATGGCAACGCATACAAAAGAACAATTAGATGGAGTATTGGAGGCAATTAATAACTTTAAAATAGGTTCAACCATCGACTATTAACTGTTTTTAAAAAATTATGAAATCACAAACCAAAACTCAATATCTCCAAGCACTCGACAAGCAATATGTCTGGCATCCCTTTACCCAGATGAAAGACTGGGTCAAGGGAGAGCCGTTGATTATCGAAGGAGGAAAGGGGAATACTCTTATCGATAGTGAGGGGAATTCTTATTTGGATGGCGTTTCATCTTTGTGGACGAATGTCCATGGCCATCAAAAAAAAGAAATTGATCAAGCCATTCAAAAACAACTTAAAGAAATTGCGCATAGCACACTTCTGGGCCTATCTAATATTCCTTCTATCGAATTAGCAAAAGAGCTTATTCAAATTGCACCCAAAGATCTTACAAAAGTTTTTTATTCGGATAATGGTTCTACAGCCGTCGAGGTTGCTCTCAAAATGGCCTATCAGTACTGGCAGCACATTGAGCCAGGATCACTGAGAACAAAATTTATCAGTTTTAAGGAAGCTTATCATGGGGATACAATTGGTTCTGTGAGTGTTGGTGGCGTGGAACTGTTTCATCATGCATTTAAGCCTCTTCTGTTTGATGTTATTAGATTTGCTTCTCCTTATTTTTTTAAGAATCAACCGGAAGTCTTGCTAAAACAAATAGAAAAAGAAATTATTCGACAGAAAAATAAAATCATCGGCATCGTGATGGAACCTCTGATTCAAGGCGCTGCCGGCATGTTGACCCATCCTAAAGGCTTTCTTCGCTCTATAAAGGCATTGTGTGATCGACACAACCTGCTGCTCATCGTCGACGAAGTAGCCACAGGTTTTGGAAGAACAGGGAAGATGTTTGCCTGTGAAAACGAAAAAGTCAGTCCAGATTTAATGGCCATTGCAAAAGGCATTTCAGGTGGCTATCTTCCTCTCGCAGCAACTTTAACTAAAGAAAAAATTTATAAAGCTTTTTTAGGCGAGCATCATCAAATGAAGACTTTTTTTCACGGACATACTTACACAGGAAATCCTTTGGCTTGTGCAGCAGGCTTGGCTTCATTAAGAATTTTTAAAAAAGAACGTGTTCTTGAAAAATTACAGAAGAAGATTCAGATTTTTAAAGAAGGCTTAAAATTATTTTCAAAACTTCCTCATGTTGTAGAGGTTCGTCAGTGTGGGGTGATGATTGGAATTGATCTTGTAAAAATAAAATCTCCAAGAGAAGATTATTTATCACAGGAAAAAATTGGAATTCGTGTTTGTCAAGAAGCCCGAAAAATGGGAGTTATCTTAAGACCTCTTGGAAATGTCATCGTTTTAATGCCACCACTGTCTATCCGGCATGATGAGATCAATAAACTTCTTGAAGTCACTTACCAAGCAATAAAGATTGTGACTGAACGATAAGATTGGGATTTGTGGATAGGGGATAGTGGATTGTGAAAAAATAGATCGAATTTATTTAATAATCAACTACTACATTCTGTTCACAATACCCCATCCACAAAATCCTATCCCCTGTTTTAATCAAATACTGCTAAACTCACGCCAAAAGAACTGTGACCATCTGAATATCCAAAATCAAATCCGAATCCTGTGTAGGGTCCTGACTCATAAACATAATATCCATCGACATAGGTATATGAACTTGCGCATGTGTCTGCCCAAGAAACAAGCTCATCCCAACCGCAAGGTTGATAAGTGGTATATGAAGCATATCCATGAGGATAATAGTAATAACGGGAATATTCACTTGCGAGTTTTTCTTTTTCTAACTCTATCTTTTGTTGCTCCAAAATATATTCATTTTTAGATGCAATATCTTGATCTGCTGAAGCCCGAGCTGCCTTTTGTTGTTCAATACTTGGAACTTTAGGGCCTGCAACACTTTCACCTACAGGACTCCAACCTGGAGGAGGTGCAATTGCAACTTTTGCATTTCCCCGCGCCTGAAGGTAATCTTCTCTTGCAAGCTTCATGCTTTGAGATTCTTCAGCCATCCCCAATTTTTCATAAAGTTGAGCAATGACTTGTGCTCCTTTATCACTCTTAGTTTGATCTACAATGGTTTTAGCTACAGACAAAACACCCGCAGCGCCATCATGATCTCCTATTTGTATCAAACCATTGGCAGCTTCTGTCATGCCAATCCAATCATTTTGTCCATGAGCAGTTTGTTCAGCTAGATGAAAAGCTTCACTGCTATTTTGTTTTTTCCCCTGATCAGCAGGAAGACTGGCAAACGCATATCCAACCGCAATGGCAATTCTCCAATCTTGTTTTTGCTGAGCCACTTGAAAAGCTTGATCAAATAAACCTGCAGCTTGAGCTGGCTCACCCAACTTTAAAAGAGCATTTCCTGCATCCAGACATCCTCTCGGTTCACTTGCTTGAGCAGCAAATTGACCCGCTTCTTGGAAATGCTGAATAGCTTCTGTTTTGTTTTTCGCCTTAATAGCTTGAAAACCTTTAGCAAATGAATCATGCATGGATCGAGTAGGATCTTCCGAAAAACCTCGAGTTGCGATTAAACTCATTATTAAAATAAAAAAAGCATATTTTTTCATATTTCTTTCACCTTCAGTTAATGGGTTAAAACTTCAATTTGTAATTCAAAAACCCCCATGTCGATCGCTTATTAAGCTATTGAAATTTAGCATAGAACACAAGGTTTTTTAAATCAACATCGCTTATATTACTTCAAACAAATTGACAACACTTTCAGCCTATGATTGTATAGATGCGCATTTGGGGAATATTTATGGCAAAAAATTCTGCTGAAGGTAGTCAAGCTCCCTCAAAAGGGGATGGCGCAGGGAAAAATTGGTTAGCCATTTTAAGAATTTTTATGGGGGCTTATTTTATTCATACGAGCCTCAGTAAATTTACAGCTTCTTATCTTGGAGAGTTTTCAAGAATGGTCAGCCGTTGGGCACATGACAGTTCTTTTGAGCTTTATCGTAATTTTATCAGCCATTTTATAGTTCCTCATGCAAAGTTTTTTGCTTATTTTACAGCTATTGGAGAATTTTATATTGGGCTTACGTTGATTATTGGTTTTCTTTCTGGCTTATCTGCCTTACTGGGAATTTTTCTTTATTTGAACTATTATCTAGGTGGTAGTGAAGGGGATCTCATGTGGCAAACAGGACATGTGATTATTTCCCTTTTATTGGTTTTATTTACAAAGGCAGGTCGAGTTTTAGGTTTTGATAAATATTTATCTAAAAAAATACTCTTTAAATACATAGTTTAAAATGTCACTTCTTGAAATTACAAAATTAATAGAACCCATTGCTGAGCCTTTAAATCAGGTTGAGCAAATGCTTACTGAAGAAGCAAGTGCTTCTGAATTTCCTTTTATCAATCGTGCATCTCAACACATCACGCTTGATCACGGAAAAAGACTCCGCCCCATTCTTGTTCTTTCAGCCGCAAAAGCCTTTGGAAAAATCACAAACGAACACATTAAATTATCTGTGATCATCGAGCTCATTCATACTGCCACACTTCTTCACGATGATGTTTTAGATGAAGCTCAAACCCGACGTCATAGAACAAGCATTAACTCGGTGTGGGGGAATACAACTTCCGTTCTTTTGGGAGATTATCTTTTTGCAAGAGCCCTCATGTTACTCTCCTCCTTAGGTTCAAAGGATTTATTTTTTCTAGTTTCTGAGGCAACAAAGGATGTATGTGAAGGAGAAATTTTACAAATTCAAAATGCACGAAAAATTGATCTTGCCGAAGCAAATTACTTTGAAATTGTTCGAAAGAAAACCGCTTCTCTTTTTACGGCATGTTGTAAAGGAAGCGCTATCATTTCAGGATTAGATGTATCTCTTGTCAATGCCATGGCAAAATATGGTGAATTGCTTGGAAATGCTTTTCAAATTGGAGATGACATTTTGGATATTATGGGAAGCTCTTCAGAGGAAGGCAAAACACTGGGGACTGATTTAGAAAAAGGGAAAATGACGCTCCCGCTCATTCATCTTTTAAAACATTTGAGCCCAGAAGAAAAAAAACTTCTTGAAGATATCATCGTTCAATCAAATCATGATGTTCCGGAAAGTAAAATTCAGCTTCTTTTGGCCAAGGGCAGAGGATTGCCAGAAACATTCGAAGTTGTAAGCAATTTGTGCAAAAATGCCAGTTTGGAATTAGGACGTTTCCCTTCAAATTTTGAACTAACACTTTTTAAAGTCATTCCTCAATATGTTCTTTCACAAGCTCAACAACATTTGAGAGAGACAAATTCTCTTTTAAAAGTTTCGTAAATCCATACTGTTGCTTCCACATCGTAAGTTTCCTATAATCTCTCTCAATGGAAAAAGAAAAGAAAACACTCACTCAGGCTCGCCAAGAAGCTTTAGACTTACGTCGTCAAATTACAGAGCACGATCAAAAATACTATGTTGAGAGCCAGCCTGTCATTTCTGATTATGAATATGACATGATTTTGCGTCAGCTAAAAGATCTTGAAACTCTCTTTCCAGAAATCATTACACCCGATTCTCCTACACAAAGAGTGGGAGAAAAACCCATTGAAGGATTCAAATCTGTTCGACATACCATTCCCATGCTGAGCATTGAAAATGCATATAATCATGAAGAAATTTTAGAATTTCATGAAAGAGTCCAAAAAGCTATTCCTAATGAAGAAATCGCATATACCTTAGAACCTAAAATTGACGGATTGGCAATTTTACTGAAGTATGAAAAAGGTCAATTCACGGTAGGGTCTACACGTGGAGATGGTTTTACGGGAGATGATGTTACTGTAAATCTTAAAACCCTTCGTTCTATTCCTCTGAAGCTGACAGGAAAAAAAATTCCAGAGCTTTTGGAAGTCAAAGGCGAAGTCTATATGGATAGAACTGGATTTGAAAAATTGAATCAAGAAAGAGAGAAAAAAGAAGAACTCCCATTCGCCAACCCTAGAAATGCGGCTGCCGGGTCACTAAAACTGCTTGATCCTCGCATCACAGCACAAAGACCGTTGAAATTTTTCGCCCACGGGATTGGAGAAGTCAGAGGGATAAGTCCTCAAACACACATAGAAGCGCTCTCTCTTCTTTCATCCTTAGGCATTCCTGTTGTCGAACATTATCAGTTATGCCAAACCATAGAAGCTGTTTTAACAGAATGTGATCAATGGGAAGAAAAACGAAAAAAACTTAACTATGATATTGATGGAATGGTCATTAAATTAAATTCCTTATCCCTTCGTGAAAAACTTGGCAGCACTTCTAAAAATCCTCGCTGGGCTCTAGCTTACAAGTTTCACGCCCAAAGCGTTGTAACCCAACTTAAAGAAATTCAGATTCAAGTTGGGAGAACCGGAACATTAACTCCTGTCGCCATTTTAGAACCTGTTGCCTTGGGTGGAAGCACCATTAGTAGAGCTACACTTCACAATGAAGATGAAATTAAAAGAAAAGATATTCGTGTGGGGGATACCGTCATGATTGAAAAGGGCGGGGAAGTAATTCCTAAAGTGACGGGGGTTCTTTTAGAGAAGCGATCGAAAGATGCAAAACCTTTTCAATTTCCAACGCAGTGTCCTCAGTGTGGAAGTAAAGTCATAAGAGAAGAAGATGAAGTTGCAATTCGATGTGATAATCTCTCCTGTCCTGCTCAACTCAAAAGAAGTTTGGAACATTTTGCTTCTCGTCATGCCATGGATATTGAAGGGCTAGGAGAAGCCATGGTCGAACAGCTTGTGAATCAAGGATTAGTTAAAAGCATTTCAGATCTTTATTCTTTAAAACTTTCCGATTTAATTCGATTAGACCGCATGGGAGAAAAATCTTCTCAGAACCTTTTAGATGGTATTGAACAAAGCAAACAAAGATCTTTGCATCGTTTGATTCTTGGGCTTGGCATTCGACATGTGGGCATTCATGCGGCAGAAATTCTTGCTTCTAAATACCAAAATATGACAGAACTGATTAAAGCAACAGAAGAAGATCTTAATACTATTTATGAAATTGGATCTGTGATGGCTAAAAGTGTTATTTCTTTTTTTCAAACTAAAGAAAACTTAAAAACCATTGAACGACTTAAAGATGTTCGTGTAAATATGAAAGACACTGAGCTTTCTTCCAGAAAATCAAAAGGCTTGTTTGATGGAAAATCCTTTGTTCTAACGGGAACACTTCCTACTCTTTCTCGAGACGAAGCAAGTGATCTCATTAAGAAAGAGGGAGGTCGTACAAGTTCAAGCGTCAGTAAAAACACAGATTATGTTATTGCAGGAACAGAAGCTGGAAGTAAATTAGATAAAGCAAAGAAGTTAGGTGTTACGATTATAGATGAAAAAGAATTCTTAAGTTTACTAAAGAGGCCAAAAGTATAATAGGCTTGCTATAATGTGGCCTCTTGAGTACTGTCAGTTATATATTTAATACTTAATGACCTGACTTGTTTTTAAACAGAAGATTCATTGATGAACACTCCTCAAGCTTTGCCCATTCTCATCGAAAGCTTTATTCAATATCTCTCTTTGGAACGAGGCCTCTCGAAAAGCACTCAAAGCTCTTACAAAAATGATTTAGATCAATTTCTTCTCTTTTTAAAAAAAAAGAAAATAAATTCCATTCATGATGTCTCAAAAGACACTTTGTTGGATTTTTTATTTCATAAAAAAACGGAAGGCATCTCTGAAAGCTCTTTGGCGCGCAAAGGCGCCGCGTTAAGAACCTTCTTTAAATTCATGATGTCGGATAGTTATATTTCACATAATCCAGCTGAGATTTTAAGCAGTCCTAAAATCTGGCATCTCATCCCAGATGTTTTAAGCATTGAAGAAGTTGAAAAGCTCTTACGCTCTCCTGATGAAAAAACATCGCTCGGTTTAAGAGACAAAGCCATTCTTGAATTGATGTATGCGACAGGGATGCGTGTTTCTGAAGCCGCCCATTTAAAAATAACAGATCTCAACACGGAAATTGGTTTTATCCGGTGTTTTGGGAAAGGGGACAAAGAAAGAATTGTCCCTGTCGGGACTAAAGCACTTCGAAGTATTCAAAAATATTTAACCCAATCACGGGCCAAAATTTTAAAGGATAAAATCACCGAGTATCTTTTTATTACAGCCAGAGGTAGTCATCTCACACGTCAAGAATTATGGCATCGACTCAAGGCTTGCGTCAAAAAAGCAGGTATTCGCAAAAACGTCAGTCCTCATACTTTAAGACATTCTTTTGCTACACATCTTTTGGCGGGGGGAGCAGATTTAAGGGCTGTTCAGGAAATGCTAGGTCATTCCAATATCTCTACCACTCAAATCTACACCATGGTTGATCGCTCAAGAATTAAATCCGTCCACAAACAATTTCATCCAAGGGGATAATAAAAATCGTAGATCGCATCCCTAACGGGAACTATCCCCAAGGGGACTATAGAGACTTGTGAAAGCTTGTATCGTAATTTGTTTTTTACTTCTGCAAAACGAGTATACCTTCTTTGACATGAATTTTCTTAGAAAAAAACAATAAAAAGGCAAGTTTGACATTATTAAGATAACCAGGAGTGGTTTTAAATTCTTTCTTATTTTTGTTAATTTCTTCTAGCAGTTTTTCAAGATGCACATATCCGTTCCTGACTAAAGACTGCATATCTTCGATATCCTTAGGTTCAAATCTAGGAAGCTTTGAAATAAAAATATCATAAGGATCCGCAACTTTTAGAGTAATTGACTTAAGTCCCACATCTAATGTTTTTGCTCGCAAACGCCATCCTTGGGGAATCGCCAAATTTATCTCTGGCAGATCAGAGAGATAAACCTGATATTTTTGAGCAAGTTCAGAATTAGGACCAAAAGAAGAAATGATTTTAGAACTTGCTTCTACAAGATCTAAATCAAAGGTCCTATTCTCATGATCGTAGGCTAACGTAATTGCAGCACCTCCAAAAATGTAGCATGCAAGAGGTTGAGTCATAAGAGCATCAACTTCTTTTAAAAAAGCAATAATTTGCTCATAACCAGCAGGATTCATAAAAATTTTCTCTTAATTGTAGAAAGGTCACAATCATAAATAGACCATTTCTTTCCAATTTTGGTTTGTTGCTTTAAAAGATAGTTTTTCCCATCAGCGGATTGATCTAAAGATTCAAAAATACTAATTAAAAAATCTGGCGTTCTTTTTTCCGGCTCAAATGATACGGATAAATTAGATACTTCCATCAACCATCCCAATCTATTTTTTAATTTAGAGGTAGCTTGAAGGGCTGGCATGAATCGAAGTTTAGATTTTTCTGTAATAAAAGAAAGAAAAGCAACTGTTCTTGTGCTGATAGATTTTGTTTGAAGAATTAAAGGAATAATAGACTCTAGAAACTTAGGCGCTAGAGAAATTTTTTTAAAATAGCTTTCCCAAAGAAAATTAATCCAGACAGGGGAATCATGTGTTGCAGTTTCTTCCTGTAATACATCTAAGATAAATCGTGTGTGTTGGCCATTAGGTTTCTGGCGACCTGCAAGCCAATGTGAAATAGTTAGTGGAGGAACACCTAACTGTTTTGCCCACCAGGCTTTTCTTCCAAAGCCTTGCGCACTGCAATCTTTTTCTAGAAGTTCTTCAACATCATTTATCATACAAATAATACTATATATGAATTCATATACAGTCAATATATTAAACTAATCGATTTCTTCTTTTAGAAATAAAAGTAAACGCTTAATATGTTGCTCTAGAGCATGTTAGATGTTCGGTAAATATTGTGCACTTTAATTTATATTTTTCAGTGCTATAAATAAAAAACTAATGGTCTACTTTATAATTTAAGGATTCGAAAGAATACCATCTTTCTTTTAATTTCGATGCCTTAGGACTCATTATCAATCCTAAAACTATCTTTCAGAAGAAATCATCAGATATGACTTTTGAACTTTTTGAAGAAGCTGCTTAAACATGAGATTGTAGTAGCTCACACATCCCAAATCGTATATCTTATATAGCTAAAAATTGAATCACTCTTATTCATTACTTACAATGAGGCTAAATGGAACGCGTTTTAAGTGGAACTCGACCAACAGATCGTCTGCATCTAGGCAATTATGTGGGAGCCATACAAAATTGGAAAACATTACAAGATAAGCTTGGTAAGGAGCTAGACCAATGCTTTTTTATGATTGCAGACTGGCATGCCATCACGACTGAATATGAAAATCCCAAGCAACTTCGAGAAAATATTCGCCAGGTTGCGATTGACTATCTAAGCGCTGGAATCGATCCTGAAAAATCGACACTCTTTATTCAATCTCATGTTAAAGAGCATGCAGAGTTAAATCTCTTACTGGGAATGCTCACACCGATTGCTTGGTTAGAGCGTAATCCCACTTATAAAGAACAATTGGAAGAAATTAAGGGTAAAGATATACGAACTTTTGGATTTTTAGGTTATCCTATTTTACAAGCATCAGATATCTTGGCTTATAAAGCAACTCTTGTTCCGGTAGGGGTAGATCAGCTTCCTCATTTGGAACTTTGCCGAGAAATTGTGAGAAGATTTAATTTTATTTATGGGAAAGAAATTTTTCCTGAGCCTAAAGACTCTTTAACAAAAACGCCCAAGCTTGCAGGAATGGACGGGCGTAAAATGAGTAAAAGCTATGGGAATGCAATTTATCTTTCTGATTCAGGCCCTATTTTAGAAAAAAAAGTGATGGCCACAATCACAGATCCAGCTAGGAAAAGAAGAGCTGACAAAGGTCATCCAGAAGTTTGTACTGTTTATTCGTACCATGAACTTTTTAGTAAGCCTGAACTTGAAACTATTTCTCATGAATGTCGAGAAGCCCTACGAGGTTGCACCGACTGTAAAATGAATTTATTTAAAAATATGTCATCAGGATTAGCTCCTCTCCATGAAAAGAGAAAAGAATTGGAGTCTAAACCTCAAAAGGTAGAAGAAATTTTAGAATCAGGAGCAATTAAAGCTAGGAAAGTTGCTCAAGCAACATTAGCAGAAGTTCGAGAAACGATGGGACTATAGTGGAAGACTATAAAGTTAAATTAGAAATTTTTGAGGGACCCCTTGATCTTCTTCTTTATTTAGTAAAGAAGACAGAGGTTGATATTTATCACATTCCTATTGTTCAAATCACAGATCAATACTTAAAATATTTAGAATTGATGCAAATGTTAGATCTAGATATTGCGGGGGAATTTTTATGGATGGCCTCTAATTTAATTTATATTAAGAGTAAAATGCTACTTCCTCCTGATGAGCGTCCAGAAGAAGAAATAGAAGATGAAATGGATCCTCATCAAGAACTGATTCGTCAACTTCTTGAATATAAAAAATTTAAAGAAGCGGCTGAAAGCCTTGAGGAAATGGAAGAAAAGAGAAAGCAATATTTTCCCAGAGAAGCTTCACTAGAAGTCGACAGTTCCGATATTAGCCTAGATCTTAAGCCTGTCAGTCTTTTTGATCTTTTGAGTGCTTTTTCTGAGATATTGCAAAAAATCGGCGTTCGAGAAAGCCTCAAAAAAATATTCGAAGAAGAAGTATCTGTTGAAAAAAAGATCGAAATGATAGATAAAATGACTTCTGTTGCTGGAAGCTTCGCATTTCAAGAGCTTTTTGCCGAAACTTCCTCACGTATGGAAATCATTGCCACGTTTCTTGCTGTGTTAGAATTGATTCGTCTTAAAAGAATAAAAGTCGCACAATCTGAAGCTTTTGGAAATATACTTATTCAAAGGAATGCTGCATAAATGATACAAGAACAAGATATTGTAAAAATTAAATCTATTATTGAATCTCTTTTAGTGGTTTCAGGAGAACCTCTTTCGATTGACGAAATTAAAAGCTCTTTGGATCAAGAATGGGACATCTCCACACAAGAAATTACAGATCTACTCGAAGCTTTAAAGGCTGAATATGCTTCTGGAAATCATGGATTTCAAATTATGGAAATTGCCGGAAAATTGCAATTTTGCACCCATCCCCAAAATGCAGAATGGGTTAAGCGTTTGCTTCAAGTGCGCAACAGTGAAGGTCTTTCCAAACCTGCACTTGAGACTCTGGCAATCATTGCTTATCGTCAGCCCATTACAAAAGTTGAGATTGAGGGAATTCGCGGTGTCAATGCAGATGGTGTCTTAAAAAAACTGACTGACAAAGGTTTGATACGGACTCGTGGACGAAAAGAAGTTTTGGGTCATCCTTTTCTTTATGGAACAACCGAAAGATTTTTAGAATATTTTGGTTTAAAAAGCCTTAATGATTTGCCGCAAAAAGAAGAACTAAAAGTGATCCCTTCAAACACTAAAGAGGAAACTCGTGAACCTACAGAAGTTACGACAGAAAATAGACCAAGTTGATCAAAAGCTTGTTGATTTGATTAATGAAAGAACGAAAATCGTTCTCGAGATTGGTAAACAAAAAATTAAAAACGGTCAGGAAATTTACTCTCCAGAGCGAGAGGTAAGTGTTTATCAAAATATTCTTGATAAAAACAACGGGCCATTACCAGCCGAAGCATTAAAATCTATTTTTTGCGAAATCATGTCTAGTGCACTGGCAATGGAAAAAGAATTAAAAGTTGCTTATTTGGGTCCCAAAGCCACTTTTACGCATCAAGCTTCAATACACAAATTTGGATCTAGTGTTGGCTATGCTCCTATGGATGGAATCGCGG
>JAYRIK010000039.1:0-17941 GCA_041906865.1 Candidatus Auribacterota bacterium | reverse complement strand
TGGAGTTTCAATCCAAAGGAAAAATTGATCGAAAAACGATTAATACGAGACATATTTTATTTATCATGAGTGGGGCGTTTGATGGCCTGCCTGAAATTGTGAAAAAAAGATTAGAAATTCGTTCGATTGGTTTTCAGTCTGGTCTTTCTGAAAAAAAATCTGAAAGTATTTTTCATCATCAGGCTGCCACCCATGATTTTGTGAGATTTGGATTTGACCCAGAGTTTATTGGGCGCCTCCCGGTACGGGTTGTTTTGAATGACCTTTCAGAAAAGGATCTTTATCATATTTTGAAAAATTCTGAGGATTCTGTGATTCGACAATATGTTTCAGATTTTAAGGCGTATGGCATTGAAGCCATTTTCTCAGAAGATGCTTTGCGAACCATTTCTCACAAGGCAGCTCTTGAAAAAACAGGAGCCAGAGGCTTGTTCACGGTATGTGAAAAGGCTTTAAGAAATTTTAAATATGAACTTCCTTCAACGAATGTCCGGCGCTTTGTGGTGACTTCATCTTTGATTGAAAATCCAGAAGCAGAATTGAAACGAATGTTGACCAATCCTGATTTTATCGATCATGAATTTATTGTTCTTCAACTGGAGTCATTTGAAAGAGAATTTTCAGCTCAACATGGGGTCAAAATTCATTTTGACGAAAGTGCTCAAGATTGGATTTCAAAGGCTTATCACAAGGGTGGAGGATCCGTACAAAATCTTTGCCGAGAAAAGTTGAAAAACTATGAATATGGTCTTTCTCTTATTTTTCAAAATTCAGGAAAAGAAGACTTTGAAATTACACAAGAAGTACTAGAAGATCCCAAAAAAGCTTTAGATCAATGGATTAAAGACTCATATGGACTTAAGCGTAAAAGATCAAACCCAAAACGTGAATCATAGACCTTCCGAAAAGTGATTTTCCTAGCATGAACATTTTCGCAAAAAAAAATCTAGCTATTCAAATCGTACAAACCCTTCGGAAAAAAGGTTTTGAGGCTTTTTGGGCTGGGGGATGTGTTCGAGATATGGTGATGGGCAAAGATCCTAATGATTTTGATATTGCCACCAGTGCTAAGCCAGAGGAAGTTATGCATTTATTTCCTAAAACCGTCCCTGTTGGTGTCCAATTTGGTGTGATATTAGTGCTTTTGGAAGGTCAAGAGTTTGAAGTTGCAACGTTTCGAAGTGATACTGAGTATGTGGATGGACGACATCCCTCCAGGGTTGAATTTACTTCCAGTCAGGAAGATGTCAAACGCCGAGATTTCACCGTGAATGGCCTTCTTTATGATCCTGAGGCAAATCAAGTGATTGATTATGTAGGGGGTCAGGAAGACATCAAAAGGAAAGTGATTCGCACGATTGGAGAGCCTCAGAGGCGTTTTGAAGAAGATAAGCTGAGACTTTTGCGGGCTGTTCGTTTTGCGACGAATCTTAATTTTGAAATAGATAAGAGTACTTTTGAATGTCTCGTCAATTTTGCTCCTAAAATCGAGGTTGTGAGTGCAGAACGGATTCGAGATGAATTGGTTAAGATTTTTACGGGGCCTCGACCGGGGCATGGTTTGGAACTTTTAAGTGCTTCAGGTCTTTTGAAAATTATTTTGCCGGAAGTGGAGGCGATGAAAGGTGTAGAACAACCCCCTGAATTTCATCCTGAAGGAGATGTCTTTATTCACACCAAAATCATGTTAGATCTTTTAGAAAATGCAGATTTGGTTCTGGCTTTTGGTTCTCTTTTTCATGATGTAGGCAAACCTCCTACGAAAACGATTTCTGATCGTATTCGTTTTAATGGGCATCCTGAAGTGGGGGCTCGCATGACAGAAGAGATTTTACGTCGTTTGCGATTTTCAAATCATGAAATTGAAGATATTTGTGCGTGTGTTTTGAATCATATGCGTTTTAAAGATGTTCAACTGATGAGAGAAGCAAAATTAAAGAGATTCATGACAAGATCCACTTTTGTGACTGAGCTTGTCATGCATAGAGCAGATTGTTTGGCCAGCCATGGCATTTTGGATAATTGGGATTTTTTAAACAAAGAATATGCTCTTTTCCAACAGGAAAAACCAAGACCGGAACCTTTAATTACTGGAAATGATCTTATTCAAATGGGTTATGCCCCGGGTCCTCGTTTTAAAGAAATTCTAACTTCAGTGGAAGATGCCTGTTTAGAAAAGAAAATCTCAACTGCTGAAGAAGCTCTTGCTTGGGTTAAGACCTATTTCTCTCTCTAAAAGCATGGAATTCTTTCCTTCGAATATCCTTACTCCATAATCATTTTTCTCAAGAGATTCCTTCTAAATCATCAAGAAGATGATACATAATATATTGCAATCGAATTAGTTATATAAATACTACTATTTTATCTCTTTTCCCTATCATTTTTCTTTTACTTTCTATATACTATGGACCTTTTAGAAACCTTGAGATTAAGGTTTTTAACGCCTTTGATTTTGAAACATGGGGGAAACAAAGGGGTTTTGACATATGGCACAAGGATTTCGCGTTCGTGTTAGCGCTTCAACCAGCAATTTAGGCCCTGGTTTTGATACCGTTGGGTTAGCTCTGGAATTGTTTAATGAAGCCGAACTTCGTTTGACAGGTAAAAGCCTTTCTGTTGAGATTGAAGGAGAAGGTGCGAAAGAGTTACCTGAAAACTCACGAAATCTTTTTATTCAAGCGATGGACTTAGGATTAAAGGCATTGGGGAAATCACGGCCCAAGGGTCTCCAAGTTCGAATGATGAATCATATCCCTTTAGCAAGAGGTCTCGGAAGTAGTGCGGCCACTATTATCGGAGGCTTATTGGCAGCAGGGGCTATTACACGCAAAAAACTTTCTGATCAAGAAATCCTGAAACTTGCTTTAAAACTTGAAGAACATCCTGACAATCTTGTTCCTGCATTAGTCGGAGGATTGTCTTTATCTCTTCTTGAGGAAGATGAAGTAGTGTTTCTTCCTTTGCCAGTACCTTTGGGTTTGCAATTAGTGATTGTTGTTCCTAATTTTAAAGTTTCAACCCAGAAGGCCCGACAAGTTCTTCCAAAAAAAGTTTCATTTTCAGATGCTGTTTTCAATTTAGGTCGATCTTCTTTTTTAACAGCGGCTTTGGTGGCAGGTCGATATGATCTTCTTCCTGTTGCTGTCAAAGACAAGCTTCATCAACCTTATCGATTCAATTTAGCTCCGCAAATGAGAAAGATTTTTGATATTGCATCACAATCTAGCAGTTGTGGTACTGTGGTCAGTGGATCAGGCCCAACCATTCTTTCCTTTGTTAATCATCACGAAACTCCTTTTGAAGTGATGAGAGTCCTTTCCGAAAAACTTGAACAGGCTAAAATATCAGCTCAAGTCAAAATTCTCAATGTGGCCCGGCAGGGTGCAGTGGTAGAAGCGTTGGCATAATTTTTAAGATCCGACGTTTTTCTTTATTGGCAAAGAGAGAAGATTTTTATATAATTTTTGAACATCAACATTATTTCATATTTGTTTCTTCAAGTTTTTTCTTCAGTTTTTGAATAATCTTCAAGATTTATAAGCTTAAACGCTATTCTTTTTTTGGTCATGATGGGGGGAGTTGTCCATGGTCAAGAAGAATCAAGGTAAAGCTAAATCTGCTTTCCTCTTACTCTGCTTTTTTCTTTGCGAGCAAACTTTTCCTCAGTCTTTGTCTGCAGAAAATGTTTCTGAAGCTTCTCCTCCTCCTGATTTTTCCATCACAGACTTTATCAATCAAGTTCCTTATTCCTATGGAAGTGTTTCTGAAAGATATCAGGGTTCAAAAGGAAGATTTATTCTCCATATTCAAGATCCTCATGCTCAGTTTGAAGCCCAAAAAAATATTGCTCAAGTAATTTCTATCTTTTCAAAAGCTTTGCCAAAAGGGAGCATGCCTCTTATCCTTGTAGAAGGAGCTCAGGGCATGGTGGATGTCTCTCCATTGGCTTGTATTCAAGATAAGGATACTCGAGAGCGCATTTCAGAGTGTTTTTTGAAGAGGGGATGGCTTTCTGGAGCAGAATATTATGCCATTATGAATTTAGAAGAACCTATTTTATTTGGTATTGATGAGAAAGAACTGTATCTTCAAAATTTGAATTATTTTAAGAAGGCTCAATCCCTGAAAGTAGAGTTTTCTCAAGAAATTGATCGTATTCAGAATGCTTTTAAAGATACAAAAACTCGGTTTTTCTCCAAAGAACTTCTAGCTTTTAATGATTATGTAAGTGCTTATAGCCAAGGTCAGTTATCATTGGAAAAATATGCTTCTTTTTTGAAAAAAGCTAGGAAGAAAGAAGATTCTTTAAAGCAAAGTTATCCTTCTTTTTCGAAATTTTTACGCATGACAAGTTTGCAAAAGAAAATGGATCCCAAGGCCTCCAATGAAGAAGTAAAAAATTTATTAATACGATTACAATCTCAACTGAATCAAGAAAATCTTAAAAAATTGATAGAAGAAACACTTCTTCAAAAGTTGAATAAAGTTTCTCAAAGTGATTTTTTTAAGTTTTTGTATCAGCTTTCTCTAAAAGAAAATATAGATTGGTCTAATTATCCCAATCTAAAAAGGTTTGTTAGAATTCTTTCACTTCGAGATAGTATTTCTTTCCCGGATTTTTCTAAAGAATTAAAAACCTTAGAAAATGAAATTCGACTTTCTCTCTATAGAAATGAAGAGGAAAAGGATCTGGGCCAATTCTTCCGTTTTCTTGATGGACTTAAAAATTTCAGTCAGCTTAATTTGTCTCATGAAGAATTTGAGACGTATTTGAAAGAAAAAGGGATTTATTTCGTTGAAAAATGGAAAGCACTCGTTGAAAAATTTTCATCTCAGTCCACTTCCTTTGTTCAACAGGATTTCTTAAAGGGTTTTTTGGGGCAATGTTTAACAATAGAGGGATTTTATGAAACAGCTGTTAAACGAGATCAAGCCATTCTTTCAAAAACGTTTGAAAAAATAAAAGAAGAAAAAGCTCCTTTTGCTGTGTTGATTACAGGAGGTTTTCATACCCCAGGGTTAACACAAGGGTTTAAACATGAACATGTTTCTTATGTAGTGATGACGCCCACTCTTTCTTCTAAAGTCAATGATGCAGCTTATTTGTCAGTGATGAATGGGGTTTTGACGCCTTTTGATTCAGGTTTTAAGAGTTTATCTCAAGCTTTAGCCCCTGCTTCTTCCTTTGCGCTTGATCCATTTGGGAATGCAGTTCCATGGGAGACGATTCTTGCTCAAGCGATGGTATTCCAAGAATTCTTGGAAAAAGCCAGAGATACAAAAGGAGAGAGTCTCATTCAAGCGTATGAAGATTTTGTTAAAACAGCAAAAATAGGATGGTATGGCAAACGTGTTCCCCTGGGAGAGCGCAAAAATAAATTAAAGCTGATGAAGGAAATTGCAAGTCAGCTTGAAATAGACTGGGACCATTCAGTTTTTCTAAATGAAGATCTTTTTGTCATTGTGAAGGTAGGTGAATCCAAAAGAGTAATTCGAATCAAGAAAAGAGCTCTGAATGATGAAGATGATGACACTTTGAGAAGAGGCGATTTTGAAGAGATGGGTCAACTCGGAAAAAATATTTCTTTTTACGTTTTACCGGAAAAAATAGTTGATCTCTTTGAAGACTCCCCAAAAGATGTGGTTGCTTTTATTGAGAATATTTTTAGGGCTGAGAATGATGAAAAAGATTTCATTCCAAATGCAACTTTAGAAGAGATTCTTTATCCTTTTACTGCGGAGCAACTTCGTCGATTAGGAGAGGTGTTTAATCAAGTTCGAGTAATTCATTATGATAAAAGGATCATTAATAATTGGTTTTTCCCTCGGGGAGATTATCTTTGGCCTCGTACTTTAACTTTTATCGAAGGGCAAATACACGCTTTATCGAAACAGATTCAAAATGATTCTTTGTGGGGAGCGATGGAAGCTCGTATTGCTTTAATAAAGATTTATTATGACTTAGCTAATTATTATCTTTCTATAGAAAATGATGAAGAAAGAGCGAGAGATTATTGTGAAAGAGGGCTTTTTCTAACAAAAGCACTTGAGAGTGATAAGATGATTTTCAAAGAACTTGAGAATGATAAAATAGGCTTTGAGGAAATGGATAGATTGAAAGATCAGTTAAAGGAATTATTGAGCAAATTAAAAGGCAATCTTTCAGAAGGTCTATCAAGCCAAATATTTTCTTCTCAGGAAACAAATATTTCCGTTTGGAAAGTATTTTATACTCCAGAGAGGGCTCCCATGGCTTTCGTTTTAGAAGAAGATCCTGATTTGGACAAGCAAGAAGGCCAAGCTTTAGCTGTCGAAAGGATGGAATGGCTGGGGCGTATGGTTAACAGTGGTTTTAAAAAGGGAGATGCAGTTTTTTTGAATGGATTACTTGCTTATCCTTTTTTGAAGGCAAAAGATTTGCTCCCTGTCGAATTTATGGTTTCGGATAATCTCGTGCAAGTTGCAAGGAAAGTAATTAACTTATTTGAGACTAAAGGTATAGAATTTTATTTCTATTTACCAATAGATTATTCACATTCTGTGCATGGACATTCTAAGGATATTTCTAGGGGACAGGCGGGGGGGACAATGTCAGGAGATTTGGGTGATAGCACCCTGAGTATTTATTCTGAAAGATTACAAAATTTTGAGCATGTTGTGGCTTTAGGAGATAGATTCCCTCTTGTGAACAGGGGGAATGGGACATCGAAAGGACTTGGGAAAATTTTGTGGGGAATGATGAAGGATCAACGAAAAAGGGATTTTTATTTTATAGGACCTCAATGGACTGAAGAACAAGAGGGGTTTGAAAAATTATCAGGAGCGCAGCATCATATTACTGTGAATTGGCTTTCTGAAAACCATGCCTTAGGTCTTTTTGAAGGAAAGGAAGGTATTTTAAGGGAAGTTAGAACAATTTTAGAAGGATCTGGTAATAATAGCATAGACTT
This sequence comes from Candidatus Auribacterota bacterium, assembly GCA_041906865.1. Classification (GTDB taxonomy): domain Bacteria; phylum Auribacterota; class JACPWU01; order JACPWU01; family JACPWU01; genus CAZXEQ01. The sequence goes on along the minus strand of JAYRIK010000039.1, from coordinate 10,988 downwards.
GGCAGCACTTTTGAAAGGCTTAGAAGGTTTGGAAGAATTCAAACTTATGATTTGGGCAGAGCTCTCAAAATATATTTTAAATCAAGTGATAGAGAATTTTTCTCGATATGGATCACTCGAGGGTCTTTTTGGTGTAGAGATTTGGGATAAGATTGGAATTACTTCTAGTGAGTTGAGAGATATTGGTCAGATAATGAAATTGATAGAAAAGAGACCTGTCAATCTTTTTGTGATTTTTCTGAATGCAGCGTCTATGGACGAAGAAAAACACCGTCAATCTTTTTTTAAATGTTTATCCCCACGAGGTGTACGTGTAGCTAATATTTTAGCTCTAGATTTATTTCCTGATTTACCTGATTATTTGTTAGGAGATGAAGATCGTACCATTGAAATGGGCATGGATCTTGTTGAAGCTTTGAGAGAGTTCAGAGCCAGAGCTGTTGTAGATCAATCTGCTTAATATTTCCCTACTTTCGTAGATATTGCTGACTTACGTTGCTTGAATCCTATTCCTGTGAGATGAATTTAAAAAAGCGTTGACTTCTAAGAGAACATGCTTTAGATTTCAAAGGACAATTTTGATAGGGGGTACCATTGACTAAGGTTATTTTAAAGAAGAATGAATCAGTTGATCGAGCACTTCGTCGTTTAAAGAAGAAAATCGATAAAGAAGGGATTATGAAATCCCTGAAGCAGCATCGGCATTATGAGAAGCCGAGTCAGAAGAAAAGAAGAAAAATAAAAGAGGCTCGGAAGAAGCGATAAAAAAGCTCTTTTTGAACCTACTGAGGATTCTCATTAGCGTGGGAATCCTTTTTTATATCTTTACTCAGCCTGATGTAAATCTAAAAACATTAGGATCTACTTTTTCTTCTATTCCTTTTTGGAATCTTTTCATTCCTCTTTTCATTTATGGGTTTATTTCATTTCTAGCCTGTTATCGTTGGCTGCTTCTTCTGCGTTCCTTTGATATTCATGTTGGTTTTGCGCTAACTGTTCGTTTGACCCTCATTGGTCTTTTTTTTAATAACATGATGCCCAGCTTAACAGGGGGAGATGTTATTAAAGGATATTATCTGGCGAAAAGAACTCCTAAAAAAGTAGAAGCAGTCGCCTCTATTTTATTGGATCGTATTTTTGGATTTTCTGCTCTTTTCATGCTAGGTCTGATTGCCTCTCTTTTTTCTTTTCATCATCCTCTTCTGGGGGGACTCGCAAAGATGATTGCTATTTTTGTAGGGAGTTTTTTTATAGGAATCATTCTATTTTTTAATCGATCCTTATGGAGAAAGTTTCCTGGCCTAAAGAAATTTGTTGAGCGGTCTCCCATAATGCAAGGGGCATTAAAATTTTACAATGCATTGACGGCTTTGAGACATCACAAAGGGATAGCTATCGGTGTTTTTCTCTTGTCTCTTTTTATTCATGTGATGTTAGTCATAGCTAATTTTATTTTAGCCAAGGGATTAGGGATGACAGATGTTCATCTTTCTCAATTTTTTATTATCATTCCTATTGCAGGCTTTGTGAGTGCTATGCCTATTTCTTTTGCTGGCTGGGGGATTGGGGAGGGGGCTTATCGGACCCTTTTTAGGATGATTAATCCAGCCTATGGCGTGATCGCGGTTGGGCTTTCTATTTTGATTAGGCTTGTCTCTTTAGGCTATAGCTTGCTTGGATTCCCATTTTATTTGACCTATCGGCATGAACCGTCTTCAGTCACCCGTCACCCGTCACCCGTTACCAGTTAGTTGTAAACCCTTTTGCTCTTTCAAAGACATTTGTTACAATACCTCAACTTTTTAGATAGAGGAGATTTTCTCATGAAGGGCATTATTTTAGCTGGGGGATTAGGGACACGACTTCACCCGTTGACCAAGATCACGAACAAACATCTTCTCCCCATTTATGACAAGCCTATGATTTATTATCCTCTTCAGATGTTAGTAGAAGCAGGGATTAAAGACATTATGATTGTAACGGGAGGAAATCATGCAGGTGACTTTTTAAAACTTTTAGGAAATGGGAAAGAATTTGGCCTTCAGGATCTCAATTATACTTATCAAGAAGGCGAAGGAGGTATTGCAGCAGCTTTATCTTTAACAGAACATTTTTCAGATGGGCAAAAGGTAGTGGTTATTTTGGGAGATAATATCTTAGAAAAATCGATTAAAAAACATGTAAAAGATTTTGAGAGTCAAGAAAAAGGTGCAAAGATTTTGTTAAAAGAGGTTCCAGATCCTGAACGATTTGGTGTTCCTGTTTTTGAAGGAAAAAAAATTGTGAGTATTGAGGAAAAACCCAAAAAGCCAAAAAGTTCTTATGCAGTTACAGGTGTGTATATGTATGATGATTCTGTTTTTAAAATTGTCAAAACATTAAAGCCTTCCAGACGTGGGGAGTTAGAGATCTCGGATGTGAATAATGTTTATCTTCAGCAAGGGACGATGAGTTATAGCATATTAGATGGATGGTGGACAGATGCGGGGACGTTTGAATCTCTTTATCGAGCAAGTCAGTTGGTGGTTGGGGAAAAACCATAAGGTTATATTTATGAAAAGATATTTAGTAACAGGTGGGGCAGGTTTCATTGGTTCAAATTTTATTCACACTCTCTTGAAAAAAGAGAAGGATTGTCATGTTGTCAATTTAGACAAATTAACGTATGCGGGTAATTTAGAAAATTTGTCAGATGTTGAGAATGATTCTCGCTATGAATTTGTTAAAGGGGATATTGCAGACGAGACCTGCGTTCAGAGTATTTTTGAAAAAGGGGTAGATGTTTTAGTTAATTTTGCGGCTGAAACACATGTAGATCGCTCTATTACAAACCCTTCAGATTTTATTACTACGGATGTTTACGGGGCTTATGTTTTGTTAGAAGCTGCTCGTAAATTTGGAGTCAAAAAGTTTATTCAAATTTCAACCGATGAAGTGTATGGCAGTATTGATTCTGGATCTTTTAAAGAAACAGATCCTCTTATGCCACGTAACCCTTATTCTGCGAGTAAAGCCGGTGCAGATCGTCTAGCTTACTCTTACTGGGCGACTTATCAAGTGCCTGTGATTATTACTCGAGCCTCTAATAATTTTGGCCCGTATCAATATCCTGAAAAATTTCTTTCATTGGGTGTTACTAATTTGTTGGAAGGAAAACCTCTTCTTGTCTATGGGGATGGTAAAAATATTCGTGACTGGCTGTATGTACAAGATCATTGTGCGGGCGTCTATTTTTTAATTGAACATGGTATAGAAGGGGAAGTTTATAATATTGCTGGTGGCAATGAGAGAGAAAATAGAGAAATGGCTCACGCAGTTGTAAAATATTTAGGAAAATCTGAAAGCAATATTCAATTTATTAAAGATCGATTGGGTCATGATCGCCGTTATTCTCTATCTGCTGATAAGTTAAAAGCTTTGGGATGGAAGCCACAATTTTCTTTTGAACAAGCCTTGCATTCAACCATTGATTGGTACAAAGAACATCAAGGTTGGTGGGAAAAAATCAAATCGGGTGCTTTTAAAGAATATTATAAGAAGCAATATGAACTCCGGTAAACAGAAGCCCCGTGTTCTAATAACAGGAGCGGGAGGGATGTTAGGGCATGATTTGATTAAAGTGCTAACCCCTGATTATGAAGTTTTTGCTTTCTCCCACCAAGAATTTGATATTGCTGACCCGCTCAAAGTTAAAAAAATTATTTCTGAAATTCATCCTCAAATCCTCATCAATTCAGCTGCTTTCACAAAAGTAGATGATTGTGAAAGTCAATCTGAGAAAGCCTATCTCATTAATGGAAAATCTGTGGGTGTTTTAGCTCAAGTATGTAAATTAGAAAATGTTTTTTTCGTCCATTTCAGTACCGATTATGTTTTTGATGGTCTTAAAAAGCTTCCTTATGTTGAAGAAGATTTGACCCATCCCTTAAATGTTTATGGGAAATCAAAATTAGAAGGTGAGAAAGCAGTGATAGCAGAAACAAAAGATTTTCTCATCATACGTACATCTTGGCTTTTTGGAAGTTATGGACCTAATTTTGTAGATAAAATGTTAGAACTTGCCCGGGGAACTCAAAAAAATCCTGAAAAAAGTTTACGTGTTGTCAATGATCAAAAAGGATGTCCTACCTATACCTATGATTTGGCCCAGGCTGTTTTATTTTTATTGAATAGAAAAGCTCATGGTTTTTTTCATGTGACGAATCAGGATATTTGCAGCTGGTATGATTTTGCATGTGAGATTCTAAAAAAAGCTGGATTCAAAGATATTTCTATTCATCCCATTCATACACATGAAATGAAACGTCCGGCTGCAAGGCCACATTATTCAGTACTTTCAAATGAAAAGCTTGAAAAAGAAGGCTTCCGCATGAGATCATGGTCGCAAGCTTTAGAGGATTATTTACGAAGCTATTCATTAGTAAGAAAGGATCAACAATGATAGACAAAGAATTGCTAGATATCCTGGCATGTCCTGCATGCAAAGGGGATATTGAACTTAAAGATGAGAAAATTTGCTGCAAAGCATGTGGACGCAAATACCCTATTCGAGATGGTATTCCGATTATGCTCATTGAAGAAGCGGAAAAATAAAAAAATTGTTATGCGTTTTGCGTCATGCGTGATCTGTAAAAGAACACATGACGCAAGTCGCGTGACGCTTTACTTCCTTTTTGCTTCAACCTGAATTTCTACTTCAACATCATTACCTAATGCTTTACCCCCATAAGTGATCCCAAAATCAGATTTTTTGAGGACCGTGGTTGCTTCCCAGCCGGAAATTTGAGCTTGATTCATGCCTTCTCCAAATCCAAGGGATTTTACTTTTAGAGTAATTTCTTTGGTGGTATTGCGAATTTTTAAATCTCCAATTACCTCGTATTCATCACTCCCGAGGCTTTTCCATTTTTTGCTTTGGAAAGTGATTGTAGGATATTGAGAGGCATCAAAAAAGTCAGGACTTTGAAGATGCGTGTCTCTTTTTTGTTGATGGGTATCCACGCTTTTAACATCAATGGTTGCTTGCGCAGAACTTTCTTCCATGTTTTTTTTATCTACGGATAAACTCCCTTCAAACTGTCCAAAAGCCCCTGTGACTTTACTAAAAAAATGGCGAATTTTAAAAGAAACAGATGAATGGGCTGTATCAATCACATAAGTTTCTTTTTCAGCATAAATATTTAAAGTTCCTATTAAAAGAAGCACTACAACTTTGAGTGAAAGAAAAGATATTTTCATTTTTGGCTCCGTTTTTAATTTAACAAATTCAATATTAATTTTAAACTTTGGTCAAGGGTATTATTCTGTTCGGGCTCAACAAAACGTCTATTATCTTTTACTTGAGATTGATCTATTGAAACACCTTGTCTGTTAGGCTTCAAGATGCTATGCTTCCCAGGTTTTCAGGCCCTATATAGAAAAGCGATATTTTATGCAACGTATTGAAGATAAAGTAATTAAGATTATTCGAGGGGAGGCCCATGGAAAATGGGCGAACACACTTCGAGGACTCTTGCTTTGCTTATCTAAACTGTATGGTGCTGCCGTGAGTTTTCGGTTTTTTATGTATCAGCATCGCTTCTTTAGAAAGGCGATTATGGGCTGTCCTGTGATCAGTGTTGGTAATATTACAGTAGGGGGAACGGGCAAAACACCTGTGGTTGAAATGTTGGCGAAGGCTTTAGCCAAGGGAGGAAGAAAAGTCGCTATTTTGAGCCGGGGCTATAAAAAACAACGAAGGTCATTTAGTAAGCGGCTTTCAGATCAAACTCTGATTGTTTCAGATGGGAAAAGAATTTATACAGATTCTAAAGAAGCAGGAGATGAGCCGTATATGTTGGCTCGAAATTTAGATGGGGTTGCTGTTCTTGTTGATAAGAATAGAGTACGTTCTGGTTCTTTAGCCATTCAAAAATTGGGTGCAGATATTCTTTTGCTTGATGATGGATATCAATATCTTCCCATACAAAAGACACATGAGATTTTACTGGTTGATTGTACCAATCCTTTTGGTTATGGACGATTGCTTCCTCGGGGATTATTACGAGAACCGATTCGTCAGATCACAAGAGCCAATTTTATTTTCCTGACAAAAACTGAAAAAGTTGAAAGTACAGCTCCACTTAAAGAAGATATTCGAAAAGAAACATCTCATTCAGAAATTTTAGAATGTGTTCATGATCCAAAGTATTTAATAGATACTTTAACAAGTGAAAAAGTACCTCTGGAATTTTTACAGTCTAAAAGAATTGCTGCTTTGTCAGCCATCGCCGTTCCTGAAGGGTTTGAAGATACTTTAAAACGATTAGGCTCTCAGCTTGATTTGTCTTTTCGGTTTAGAGATCATCATCGCTATCATCGTCGGGAGTTTAAAGAGATTGTGGCTAAAACAAAAGCTCAAGGCATTTCAATCATTGTCACAACGGAAAAAGATGCAGTTCGAATCCCCAGCTTTCCCCTCGATGGTGTGAGACTTCTCTATTTAAGAGTTGAAATTAAATTGGTAAAGGGGGCTTCGGATTTTAATGATTTTGTGCACAATATTTGTTACTACTAAAATAGGGCTAAGGGCCAAGAGTTAAGGGCTAAGTAAATACAAACTTTTTTATTTAGCCTATAGCCCTTAACTTCTAGTCTTGTTTCAACTCTTAACTCTAAGGTCTTAAATGTTTCTACTCCATTTTCTTGATTTTTTGGCAAAAATCTTGCCTGTAGCCTTCTTAATGAAATTGGGAAGGGGATTGGGGTGTGTTTTCTATTGGGTAGATCGAAAGCATCGTCATATTGCTTTTACAAATTTAAGAAATGCTTTTCCTGAGTATACACAAGATCAGATCCGTAATATTACGAAAAGAGTTTTTCAAAATTTGGTTCTTGTCGGTTGTGAAGTTCTTATTTTATCCCAAAAAAATCCTCATGCTTGGCGCGATCATATCTTTGAAGAAGGATATGAGCATCTTCAAAAAGCAAGAAAGTCTGGGAAAGCGATTCTTTTTCTCACAGGACATTCTGGCAACTGGGAGCTTTTAGCAAAATTAGGTCGATGGGCGGGGTTTATTAACTCAGTGGTTGCACGTGATGTTAAAAACAAGAAAATTCAAAGTTGGATTCAATCGATTCGTGCTCGTTACGATGTCAATGTGATTAGCAAAGGACAGATCCGCCATATTGTGGAAGCTTTTGATCAAGGTCATACGGTGGGCGCTTTGGTAGATCAGGACGGGGGAGTGAGAGGAACCTTTGCTCCTTTTTTTGGAAGGCTTGCTTCGACTCCAACAGGCATTATTCGCTTAGGTTTGAAATATGGAGTTCCAATTTTACCTGGTTTTTTGCGCAGGCTTTCAGATCGTTTGGAATATCGAGCTTTTATTGGTAGAGATTTGACGGAAGGTTTAGAAGGATTAAGTTTTGATGAGAAAGAAAAAATTGTTTTGGAAAGATTTACTCTGTCTCTTGAAAATTTTATTCGAGAAGATCCTTCTCAATGGTTATGGCTTCATCGTCGTTGGAAAACACGCCCTCAAGGGGAAATACCTCGATATGAAAAGAAGATGCTGCTTTTAAACGATGGGAAGCCTGGACATTTTAATCAAATTTTAGCGATTGCAAATGGGTTTCCTGATTGGGAAAAGAATGTTTGTCTCATTCAGTTTAAATCTTCTTTTCATCGTTTTATGGTCAGCTTGAGTATGTTTTTTGGATTAAGTTCCATGAGGTTTTTGCGGTGGTCTTTGTCTAAAGGTTCTCTTCAACAATTGCCTATTTGGTCACCCTCTTTGATTTTAGCTTGTGGTTCTTTGAGCGCTCCAGTTGCTTTTTTCTTGAAAAGTTACTATATCGCGAAAACAGTCTTTTTAATGAAGTCGGGGATTTCTCATCCAGAGAAATTATTTGATTTGGTTGTTTTGCCTACGCATGATGCATACTCAAATTTAGATGCAAAAAATATTTTAACGCTTCAGGGAATGCCAACGCTTGTTTCAAAAGAAATCATGCAAAAAGCTGCACAAACTCTTTCAGAAAAATTAAATTTAGGTGTCGGAAGAAAAATAGGGATTTTAATAGGTGGCCATTCAGAGCGTTTAGAAATGAAGTCCTCTGAAATGGAAATTTTAGGACAGGCTCTTTTGAAAGTTTGTGAGAAAAATTCTACACAACTTTTACTAGCTACTTCTCGGCGCACTCCTTTAGAAGTAGAACAAGTTCTTGAAAAAAAATTAGGCCAACAAAAGCATGCTCATCTTCTATGGGCTAAGGATTATCTTGAAAATCCTATTCCAGGAATTTTGGGACTTGTGGATATAGTCTTGGTCACAGAGGACAGTTTTTCCATGATCATGGAAGCTGTTCACTCGGGATGTTTTGTCGTCACAATCCGTTTGCCTCAAAAAGGCTCCCGTTCATTAAAATATGAAAAAACATTAGATGTTTTTGAACAATCAGGCCGTATTCGAAGATGTGGACCTAAAGATATTGCGACTGTTTTAGAGGATTTTTTAAAAAATGAAATATCTAAAAAAGAAATAGATAATCAGGAAACCTTATTGGTTCAGCAAGAGGTCTTAAAATTGTTTGAGCCTCTAACACAGGTAAAATCATGAGGGTTTTGCAAATTGTTCCTCAAATGAAAATGGGAGGAGTTGAGACTGGAACTCTAGACTTGGCTTGTGAGCTTGTTCGTTTGGGACATTCCAGCTTTGTGGTCAGTGCCGGAGGCCCTTTGGTTCAGGTATTGGAAAAAGAAGGAGTTCGTCATATTGAACTTCCTGTTCACCGAAAATCTCTTTGGGGTATCTGGTCTTCCTCGCGTATTTTAAGACGAATCATTCAAAAAGAAAAAATTGAAATTGTACATGCTCGGTCACGTGTACCAGCATGGATTGCTTGGCTAGCCATTCGAAAGACTTCTGCTAGATTTGTGACGACAGCGCATGGTTATTACCGTCCTCATGGGGGAAGTCGTGTCATGGGATGGGGAGAAAGAGTGATTGCAGTTTCCGAAGCAATTCAAGAACATCTCATTCATAACTTTGGAGTTTCAAATGAAAGAATTCGGCTCATTCCAAGAGGAGTAGATTTAAAGAAATTTCCTTTTCATTTGAAATCAATCAATTGTAAAGCTTCTCGCATTGGAATTTTAGGTCGTATTACACCTCTTAAAGGTCATGAATTTTTTTTAATGGCCATGAAAGAAGTGATTAAGATTTTTCCTGATGCAAAGGGCTTTGTCATTGGAGATGCGCCTGCCTCAAAACAAAATTATTATCAAGATCTTCTAAAGCTTCGAGAAAATTTAGGCTTATCTTCTTATGTTGATTTTCTTCCTGGTACGCAAAATGTTTATGAGGCAATCAAGAATTTGGATCTTTTGGTTTTGGCGACGACGACACCTGAAGCTTTTGGCCGTGTGTTAGTAGAAGCTCAAGCGGTAGGTACTCCTGTTGTAGCCACACGTGTAGGAGGCGTATTAGATATCATTGAGCATGGGAAAAATGGTTGGCTTGTTCCCCCTCAAGATGCTCAAGTTTTAGCTGAACAGATCATTCAAATTTTAAAAAATCCAGAAAACGTTAGTGCTTGTATACGAGAAGCAAGACATTCTGTTGAAGAAAAATTTAATTTAGGCTTGATGGTTAATAGAACTTTAAAGGTTTATGAAGAGCTTTTAAAACATCCAAGAATTCTTGTAATTAAATCAAGTGCTTTAGGAGATGTGATTCTTGCAAGCCCTACCTTTCGGGCTTTAAAAAAAAACTAGCCAGATTCATATATAACTCTATTAGTTCAAGAAGCCTATCAAAAAGTGGTTGAGCATTGTCCGTATCTTGAAGAAAAAATAACTTTTCCTAAAAAATTTAATTTAAAGAATTTTTTAAAACTTTTACATGAAATCAGGACGCGACGATTTGATATTTTAATCGATCTTCAAAATAATGAAAAATCTCATTTTTTAGGTTTTTTAAGTCGTATTCCTGTGAGAGTTGGATTTGGCCGTCAAGGCAGAGGATTTCTTCTTACACATTCTATCCCTTATCTAAAAGATGTAGGTCCTATAGAAAGCCAAAATCGATTGCTTCAGCTTTTAGGAATTTCCATGCAAGATGTACGTTTAGAAATGTGGGGTTCCACTCAACAAAAAAAATGGGTTGAAGATTTTTTTCAAGCACATCCACTTTTATCACAATCTCCTTTAATAGCTCTTTTCCCTTTCTCAAATGCCAGGTGGCAAACAAAACGATGGGGATTTGAACATTTTAGAGGGATAGCAGGTCGCGTATCCAAAGAACTTAAGGCAATCCCTGTTTTTATAGGTGGGAAAGAAGATGTGAAAGATGCTCAGGAGCTTTTGTCAGGATTAGAAATAAAGTATTTAAATCTTATTGGGCAATTGGATTTGGGTGTGTTGTCAGAGTTTTTGAGAAAGTGTCAACTTTGGATTGGGGGGGATTCTGCTCCACTTCATTTGGCAGCGGCTGTAGGAACTCCCGCCATTGCTTTATTTGGTCCTACCGATCCTTTACGCCATGCTCCTCCAGGGAATGTAAAAATTTTAACCCATCCCGTTTCTTGTGCTCCTTGTTATTCTCCTACCTGCAAGATTGTGACGCATGATTGTCTTGAAAAAATAAGTGTTGATCAGGTTTTCCAGGAGATTCAGAAAATAATCAAGCACGAAGATGATAAAGTATGAAGCGAATAGATCCTCGGAATATAAAAAAAATCCTTTTCATTTCGCTGAGTAATATTGGCGATGCTATTTTAACAACTCCCAGTCTTCATCTGACGCGTTTATTTTTCAAAAATGCTGCCATTACAGTCATGGTAGGGCCTCGGGCTCAAGAAATTTTTGAGAATCATCCTTATCTTGCGAAAACGATTATCTATGACAAACATGCTCGTCTTAGAGATAAATTAGTTTTGATGATGCAACTCAAGAAAGAAAAATTTGATTTAGTGATTGATTTAAAAAATACGGCAATTCCCATCTT
>JAYRIK010000038.1:0-3347 GCA_041906865.1 Candidatus Auribacterota bacterium | reverse complement strand
ATGGTAATTTTACTTTTAAGGCAAATAAACAACATTACAATTACACCAAAGATATTCCTCAGGTTGTTCAATTTGTTTCAACAAAACTATCAACCGATCATGGAGCTATGCTACTTTCTGGTGAGGTAGATTTTACAACAACGACATGTTATATTTCTATTCAAAGTTTAGCTCAAATTATGAATGATAGAAGTACATTCTCCGTTCATGAAACTGTACCAATACGCGTTCATATGGTGGTATTTACACCTGCAGCCGTTAAGAAATTTTCATACGAACATCGAGCATTTGCAGCTTCTTTATTTAAAGAATTCTACCTAACTAGAATCAAGGAGCCAGAGCGCAAGGAATCCCATGAATTTTTTCAAACGCTCAGCGATGGAAGTCTAAACGCGGAACAAAAGTTGGTCATTGAGAAGCTGAGAAGCAACCCTGATCGACCAAAATTTGATCAACCAATTCAGTACGGAATTCCAGAATCAAGATATGAAGATGCTAAGAATTTCTTTGCACCTTACCCTGAGGTAGAAGTTGTTAAAAGAACAACTACAGCCATGAACTATCCAGTTGAAGAACGCAGTGATATGTATTTTGTCACAAATGACTCCGCTTGGACGGAAAGTATAACTCTTGTTAATTATAATTTTAATAATGGCATCTTTAATATCCCAAATTTTGATTATCATAAATGGATTGATAACTATATGGGGATAAAAGAAAGGTCTGAGAGGGTTAAGATGCTTTCAGACTTACATTTTAAATTACTTCAAACGGGTGGAATTTTCCCATTATTTGTTAGTCCATATTATGCTGTTGCCAGAAAACCCTGGGAGATTAAAATGTCCACACTTTTTGCGGGAACGCCCTTATGGCAAATACACAAGAAGCAATAGCTTGGATTCTTTTAAATAGCGATAAACTGCGCCTTAAGATTAAAAATAAAGACTGGATTAAAGAAGTTTTTCCAGACTATGTTGATGTGGCTTGCTCGATACAGCTTGATTTAAATCTCCCAGAGTCATTTGGTTCTGGAGCAGCCCCATCTCAAGACCTTGCTCTTTGTAAAAGTTTTGCTGAGGCATTAGAGCGGGAAGCAGTCTTTGAAACAAAGATGAAAACATCGAATGGATTCGCGGCACATCTTGATCAAAAAAATGCTGAAATTAATGCCTCCAACGAGCTCCTAGAAAGACATCTATTTTTATCTCGATTTTTGTTAAATAAGCCTTTTTTGAAAATTCCAGAGAAGGTTCTATTTGAAAATTCATGGTATAGAAATGTTCAAATCTGGGCGAATAAAAATGGGTTAAGGTTTGAATTGTATTCCCTGGGGTACAATGGGTGCTTAGCTCTCACCAGGGGAGAGGATGCAAGAAACCCTTTTGGTCTGGTCGTTTCAACTGCCATTAAAGGGAGCATTCAAGATTCTATGCTTGGATCATCGATTGAGTGTCTTCGTAGATCTTACTTTTATCTCAATCAAGAGAGTGTTGTAGATTCTCATTCCTTATCACTTCAAGATTTTTTAAAAATTGATAGGCCGACTTTTGGAGATCATGGACGGCTAGGGTTGAATATTGAATATTCAAAAAGTCTTTCTGATTTATTTTCGAACGAAGAAGAGTCATTATCGAACATTGATAGTGGTCCGCAGCTTCCAAAGATTGATTTTCAAAATGTTTATTTACCTAAAATTGAAGCTTACAAAGGATGCCCCTATGCTTTTGTTCAAGCCCAAAGCGATTTGTTACAGCAAATGTTCTTAGGCGTTCCAAGTGAGAATAAAATTAATTTAAATGCACTCTCGAGATTTGCGGGTAAAAATATAGATTTTGCCGATATAAATAAAACACCTCACCCTTTTGATTGAGGTTGGACATGGAACAGAACTTATTTAAAAAAGAAATTCAAAAACTGGAACTTTACTTTTCGATTGGATACGCAGTTGCTGCTGTTCTGATTACAAGCCTTCTTATTTATGTAAACTCCTACTACAAAGGTCAATTAGCTTCTTCTTATGCATTAGCCGCTAGACATAGTTTGATAACACGAGATTTTAGACAGGCTTACACTTCCTTAAACCCATCGACACAGCAGGGTTTTATTGCTGTTGATATTAAAGATTCTGATGGAAATGTAGTATTAGTTTTACCAAATGAATCAAAGAGCGCAGAAGTTCAGAAACAATTTTTAACAATGAAATCAGTCAAGACCGTCCTTTTGAAAGATGGATCAGCGGGTGATTTCAAAATCATCTGTAGTTTCTATTATTCAATGTGGGTCATTCTATTTACGACAATAGGTTTTCTTATTTTAATTTTTATCGTGACGATGTATTTCTTAAGAATTGCAAAGAATCGTCTATATGAAAACCACCTCATTCAAACACAAAAAGCGGAAGCTGTTCTGGTTCAAGAAATCGCCCAGCAAGTCTCCCACGACATCCGCTCTCCATTATCCGCCCTGAATATGATGCTCACTGATTTAAAAGAACTCCCCGAGCAAAAGCGGGTGATTGTTCGAAAAGCCCTTGAGCGAATCAATGACATTTCCAACTCCTTGCTTGAAAAAAGCAAGGCGCCCCCGGCGGGCAGCATCCCCGCGCAAAGCGCGCCATCGCCTGTGGCGAGCACCCCTGCGGGAGCCAGGGAGGTTGTCTTACTTTCTTCGATGGTGGGCGAACTCTTATCAGAAAAGCGAATCCAATTCCGTGAAAAAATGGGCGTTAGCATTGAAGAGGATCTGACGAAGGCCTATGGGTACTTTGCTTCAGTGAATGCCACGGAATTAAAGCGAGTTCTTTCAAATTTAATCAATAACTCCATCGAAGCCTTCCCCGAAGGGGCTGGACGGGTGACTGTGGGGATTCGTGGCTACAAAGATGTAGTTCAAATTATAGTTAGCGATAATGGCAAAGGGATCCCAGCGTCTGTTCTTGCTAAATTGGGCGAGCGTGGTGTCAGCCATGGCAAAGAGTCCTCAGGTACTTCCGGATCAGGGCTTGGGGTGTATCATGCAAAGTCCACAGTCGAAGCCTATGGTGGCAAGTTCGAAATCCAATCCCGTGAGGGTCAAGGAACGATGATTCAAATCCAACTGCCAAGGGCCGTAGCGCCAGATTGGTTTGTGGAAGAATTGCGATTAAAGCCAGATATGAGCGTTTTTTCTGTGGATGATGATTCGAGCATCCATGGCATATGGTCTGAGCGCCTTGGGGCTATTGGAGCGGAAAAACAGGGGGTTTCGCTTAAGAGTTATACGTCGGCTAAAGCCTTCGTGGACATTTGCGAAGGACTGGTGCCGCAGGCCCGTGCGAACGCTCTTTTTTTAGTGGATTATGAGTTTTT
>JAYRIK010000037.1:0-2009 GCA_041906865.1 Candidatus Auribacterota bacterium | reverse complement strand
ATTCTGTATATAAAAGGTAAAGGGAAACGGGTCCTGCCACTCGAATTTATGAAAAACACACTTTTGATTCTAAGATGGGATATAGATTCATATCTTTTTATTCTTTGAATAATTATTCATTAGAAAAATCCTTTGTTTCTCATTAGTATATTTATTGAGTTTGATGGCAGTGCAGGTTCATCGTTGGAGTAATTAGTTTTTACTTTTAAAGCTGATTTGGAGATTGTCGTGAAAGATATTCATTTAGACATGATGCGCGTAACAGAGGCTGCGGCCATTGCTGCGTCTGCATGGATTGGAAGTGGAGATAAAAAAGCTGAAGATCAGGCAGCAACCGATGCGATGAGAAAGAGACTGAATAGGATTGAAATCACAGGTCATATTGTGATTGGTGAGGGGATTAAAGACGAGAGCGCAGGCCTTTTTAATGGGGAAAAAGTGGGAACAGGAGGTATGGCTGGAGGGAAAATTTATGACTTGGCGGTGGATCCTATTGAAGGGACTCGTCCGACTGTAAATTCTGGACCTGAAGCCTTAAGTGTTTTAGCTGTCGCTGAAAAGGATAGTCTTTTTTCAACATCTTCCTTTTATGTCAATAAACTTGCTTATGGCCCTCAAGTGGCGCGTAAGATTCGTCTTTCTATCACGGATCCTTTATCTAGAACGATTGAGCTAATTTCTGTTGCAACCGGAAAGGAAAAATCACATATCGTTGTCTGCGTTTTGGACCGTCCGCGTCATCAGGAATTAATCACGAATTTAAGAAAAATAGGGGTACGGATTAAATTAATTCAGGACTGCGATGTTTCGGCATCCATCGCATCATGCCTTGAAGACAGTGGTATAGATCTCTTATACGGCATCGGAGGCGCTCCCGAGGCAGTCATTACAGCATGTGCAATCAAGTGTTTGAGAGGAGACTTTCAGATTCAAATCGTAGATGGGCAAGGGAAGATAGAGCCTCGAGTTTATTCTCTTGAGGATTTGGTTAAGGGAGAATGCATTTTTGCTGCAACTGGAATTACCAATGGAAGTCTTTTGCGGGGAGTGAGGTTTACTTCTCAAGGTCCTGTGACGAATAGTGTATTTATGCGATCAACCAGCGGGACTATACGCTGGATTACTTCCTATCATGGGAATTAGCAATATTTTTTGGACATTGCATGTAACAGAAATTTCTTTAGATGGATGCGGGGATGACACTTGGCGGAGGAACCCTGCTGTCTGCTACTTTTGAAAAGAACATATTTTTAAAAAAGCTTGATTTCATCGAAAATCCATGGTAACTTTTAAATCAAGAAAATAAAGGTATTAAAATGACTTTTTGTTCGAAAA
Source organism: Candidatus Auribacterota bacterium (assembly GCA_041906865.1). Lineage (GTDB taxonomy): Bacteria > Auribacterota > JACPWU01 > JACPWU01 > JACPWU01 > CAZXEQ01. The sequence goes on along the minus strand of JAYRIK010000037.1, from coordinate 674 downwards.
CACATCGTTGGATTATGAAGCCTATGAGAACAGAGGCTAAGGTAGCCCTCTTTTCTCTGTACGGGTTGCGTCCAGTCATGGGTTTTAAAGGACAAAAGGTGAATATTTCCTGAAGTAACTTAAAACAATTTTTAAAAAACCCATGACTGGACTATCAGTCATGGGTTTTTTTTTGGTCCCACCACCTGATGAAGTTCGCGAAGCGAACGCCTCTTTGAGGCTCGCCTTTGGCGTATCATCAGGTGGTGGGATGGAGAAAAACCAATGAAAAAATTAAAGAAAAAGGAGGGATGTATGAAAGATGAATTAGAAACCATTGTTTCTTCGATTAAAGGAGGGGCTGTTAAGAATCATCCTGTAAAGCTGACAGCACTTCTTTATTTAAAAGAGGCCTTGTTAGAGGAGCGTTTTGAGGATTGTAAAGAATTGATCTCAATCGCAAAAGAATTTGGTGCAAAAAGTTTTGAGATTGAGAATCTGATTGAAGATCCCAGGCGTGAAGTGACTTAAAAACAGTGAATGGTGGATAGGGGATAGTGTTTATGAATGATAAGTTCTATAAACCATTCCCTATTCGCAATATCCTATCCCCTGTTTTCAAGAAGGCAGGACGCAGAAACAACTAAATAAACTCTTCTTTCCTGATGAGGACTTTGGGGATTCCAGGGTTCTTT
>JAYRIK010000036.1:0-4929 GCA_041906865.1 Candidatus Auribacterota bacterium | reverse complement strand
TGTTTTGAGCTTTTTTTCAATCATCCTTTCTGCAGCAAATCTAAACCCCTTTTCATAAGCCTCGACTTCTTGATAGGTAAATTCAGCTCCAGATTGAATAGCAACTTGGACGGTTTTCTTATGAAACTCTCTTCCTTTTTCATACTCTTCAATAATGGCACGCAATTCTGTCAAAGACATATTCTCAAGTTCAGATTGGTGAAAGGGAGTTGCTTTGAATTCTCGCTCAAATATTTTTCCGTATTTCACACCTTGCTCAGCAGCAGCAATAATATGAGCTTCAACTTGAGTAAAAGTACTCCCTTCAGGATTATCTGTCGTTATCGTATTCCGATTAACCACTCCCATCCAATAAACTTCTCTTTTTTCATGAAAAATCGCTTCTTCATGAAATTCTTTCGGAAGATTTTGATTGATGGTGATATAAAGCTTTCTATCAACTTCAAAATTATGAGCGGGCAAACCTTTCATGGCTTCGTCAGGAAATTCAAGAAGTTCAGCCTTACGCCCGTCTCCAATTTCTACTGACCACAAACGACTAAACAACCACCCAAATATCACGTGAGATAAAGGCCGATGCTTTTGAACACTTGCACGAAGCTCTTCCGGTGTAAAACTGGCCATTGTCTTTTCATTGCGCGGGCCAGGATGTCTAAGAGCTTGAGCTAGTACTGCAGTAGCTAAAGCAGGTCCACCTACAGAAGCAACACTTGGATTAGGATTTCTCGCAACTTCTGCTGCAAAACCGGCTAAAGCATTCGCTGAAGGAGGAGCAAATCGTGTTAAAGCAGTTTTGATTTGTTGAATAAAATCATCCGCTAAAGTGGAATCATATTGCTGAAGATCTTGAGCAAGAATAAGCGCTTGATTTAAAGAAACTTGCGTCCCTACTTCCAAACTTTTTTTAATGTCTACCACCAAAGCTTGTATTTTTTCTGCTTTTGCTCTTGCTTCAGTAGCTTGCCGAGCTGCTGCTTCTGCCGCAGTTTTTTCTTGAGTCAATCTCTCGGCTTCAGCCAACAAAAGATCTTTATCTGCTCGCGAAACAATATTCTTTGGCTGTTTACGAAGCATTTCTGCAATCACCTCTAAGGTCTTTCCTTCTTCAACCATCGTTTTGATTCTCTCTCGCATTGCAGCCAAGGGATCTTCCGTTACTTTAACCTCGGACGTTTTAACTTCAGATGTTGTTGCAACAGGTGGCACAACCTGAGCCTGAGGAATATTTACTTGGGGTTGCGGTGCTTCAGCCACATGTGTTTTTACTTGAGCATACGGACCTAAAAGTGTTCCAATTTTTGTAGCAAGTGTTTCAATTTCTTCTACTCTTGCTTGCGATTGTCTTTGGGCAACTTTTGCTTTGATATTGACCCAGCGCTGACCCAAAGCAGCATCAGCTAAAGATTTTTGCTCACCAGAATACATATTTTGTAAACGCAACACATTCGCTTCTACAGACCGAAGGGTTCTCAACACATCCTGATTAGTCCCTGACGATAGAGCATCTTCCAATGCATTAAAAACTCTGTTGACATATTGATCCAGCGACATAAATGAAAAAGCAATTTTTCCTTCAGAACCTTCTGGCGCAGGCAAAACATCGAGTCTTCCGTTGGCAAGAGTCACTTGTTTAGCTAAAGCATTCACTGCTTCTTCTGTTTCTAGATTTTTAACTTCAAGAATGCAAACTTCTTCTTTTCCAGTTGCTTTATTTTTAACTGTAAAACGAATCACCAAAGTCCCATCATCCAACATTTCCATGAAATATTTAGCCGAAGCTAACTGAGTCATAAAACTCATCGATTTTTGAGCTAGTGTTAAACCCTTTTTCGCTGCTTCTGAAAGGCTCGCTTCTTGATCCTTCATATATTGAGTCATCACACTCAACATAAGCTTTCGAAGTTCTTCTCCTCTAAGTTGCTTACCCCTCGCTGTCTTTTCTCCTGCCTTGGCCTTCAATTGCTCCATGGCTGCCCGATACCCCAGACCTAATAAAAGAGTGAGCTGTCTGATTCCTTCACTTAAGTCTCCATTCATGATGGGTTCATCTGTTGTTAGCCTCACCACAGGGGCCAAACGATTTCCTTTTTCAGTCAAAATTTTATCCAGAGGAGATTCCTCTTCCATCATGATATCGATATAAGGAGTCAAAGCCTTGAGATCTGTCATGCGAGGATTAATGACCATATAAGAAATATTTTTTTGAGATAATTTCTCGACCAACCCTTGAGTATGAAAACCTCCTGTGACCAACACTGCCGTTTCAATTCCCATTTCATCCATACGTCCTAGCGTATTTTCAATTAAAGCCTCGTCTCTTAAGATCGCTGCATTATAGAAGCCCTCCAAATCCTTCAAATGTACATCCATATCAAGCAAATTTTTGGAAAAAGAATGGCCAGTGTCTTTAAGAAACGAGAGGAAAAATTCAGAAGTGAATTCATTTCGATGTTCTCGATAATACTTTAAAGTCTCTCGAGTCAATTTTAGTTCAATAAAATCTTCATAAAGAGAAAGATGTGTGAGCAAAAGATCCAGTTTTTTTGCCTTTGCATCCGAAATGAGTTCGTCTTTAATATCCGATTCTAATTGACGACACTCCACTTTCAATTGCTTTGCATCAAGAACCGCCTGAATTCCGACCATGTCGATGTATTTTCGGACATTGGGGAAAGTGGACAAATCCATTTGAGTCTTTTGAATTTGACCTTTTAAATAGAGAAAGAAATCTTTTTTGGCAATACGCCCCAGCCGACAATCAAAATTTTTCTTGATCACTTCTGCTGCTTCTTCTTTCACCAATTTTCCTGAAAGAGTTTGAATCAGAGAGGATAACTCTGGATCCAAAGCAGACATATTCACTGTTTTTGCAATTTCAAAAGCCTCGAGTGATTTTGAAAAGTTTCCATATTTTTTGAAATTTACGCCTGTTTTAATAGCATAGTCCTGAAGGTTTTTGACATATTCTTGAAATTGGATTTCTAACTTTTTATAACAGCGGCATAAATCTAAAAAGATTTTGGTGTCTTGCGAGAAAAGTTTATTTTTTTCTATTTCCAGAAGGCTTTTTAATTCTTCAATCGCTTTTTTCTGAGGCTCTTTAATGGCTTGAGCTTTTTTGAAAGCGTCAAAATTGGCCAGATAAAGATCTTTGGTTTCGATACCGTAAAGCTCGACTTCTTTTTTGGAAAAAATACCAAAATATTCTGCACCGCTGATATATCCGCTTTTCAAGAGATAATCTGCAACTCTCTTTTTAACAGCTTCATCCGGAATGGAGTTAAAAACAACTGTACTTAATTGTCCCTGTCCTCCTTCCACACCAATCAGCCGAATGGGAGCTGCTTTAAGCAAAATTTCCAGAACTTTTGCATAATTATTTTGGGCTTCAAAATTGGTATGAGAATCTTGAATCAAAATGAGGAATTTACCTTGTGAGCCCTTGAAAGTATCTCGCACATCTCCATAATTCTTGGGGATTGCAATTTGTGTAACCTCTTCAAAAGTCGGTTCTTTAATGAGAGGAGAAGAAATTTGAACAGATTCAGAACTTGCAGGGGTTGCTTTTATATCTTGCGCTTGAGGAAGGCCCAAACTGGTAAAAAAGAAAGTGAAAAGGGTACACCAAGACACTACTCGCGTAAAAAAGCCAAAACCTGTATGAGACCTTTGCTTCAAAGGCTGCGTCATATTAAAATCCGTCAACCAACCGTTCGGAAATGCCCCTCAGGTGAGCCCATGCTCAAGTGAGATTATACTTTGTTCAATCTTAACCTGTCTACCAAATTTTTAACACCTTCAACCCGAAGACATTGTTAGACATCTATTTAGATACCACATGAACCGTCACTTGTCAAATTATGCAGTATTATTTTGTAATATTTTCTATTGCAAATATTTACGTATAATTTTATCTATTTTATTCTGAAACTTCTAAGAAAATCTGAAAAAATGATATTTATTATTGTTATTGTCATTTCCGGAGGTAGTTACAACAAAGTAGCCACTTTCGTGGTCGGGAATCCATTTTAAATAAACTTGTATCCCCGACAATCCCAGAGGGGACTACTTCGTTGAAACACTCGAGGATGACTGCCATTGCAGTCATTTTCATGATTGCTTTTCTTCTTACTGATTTTATCCTCGAAATATGAGTTTCAATCACTCAATTTTCAAGGATAGATTTATGCTAGTTTATGTTTAGAAAAAGAAGAAGTTAAAAATCTGCTTTCTTAAAATAGGCTACCGGATCATATTCATTATGTGTTATAGTTAACTTAGTCGTTTGCAATGCTTTGGACTCATTTTTGGGGAAAATTGAGGTTTTAAGGCTAAAACATGTTTAAAAACGATTCCCATGTTTTGAACCTTCTTTCAAAAGAAGGTTTACTCAGCGAAGACGTCGTCCAAAAGGGCGAAGAGCTCTCCAAAGTGACGAAAAAACCTCTTCTTGATGCACTTTGCGAGCTAAAGGCCATCGATAGAAAAAAAATCCTTGAACTCATTGCCAGAGATTTTGAAATTGAAACCATCGATTTGCAAGAAGGCACTTTACCCATCTCCAAGGAAGTTGTTGGACTGCTTGATTTTGCAACTGCAAGAAGGTATAGAGCACTTCCTCTTGAAGAAAATTCCTATATCAAAATTGCAGTCGCTGATCCCTTTGACATTGAAGGACTCGACAATCTTCAATATTTCTTAAAAAAACCCATTGTCCCTTTCCTTGCAGACGCTGAAGATCTAGAAAAAGCTCTTACTAAATATTATGGCGTTGCTGAAGAAACGGTGGATGAAATGCTTCAACAAATGACCGATTCCGATGTGGCCTTTTTTGAAAAAGAATTAGCACCGGGAGAAGATGGGAACGAAGATCCAGAAGCTCCTATTATCAAACTTGTCAGTTTGCTCATTTTAGAAGCTTTTAAAAAT
>JAYRIK010000035.1:0-2119 GCA_041906865.1 Candidatus Auribacterota bacterium | reverse complement strand
TGGGTTTCTCCTTGAACAAACGAAAAACCAGTGCTTACCTTACCCTTCGACGCATTCTCCTCCAAAATCAACCCACGGCAACTGAATTGCACATTCTTCAATCCATCCTTCATCAAAATATCCGTAAATTAAAAAATTTAGAAAAATAAAAAAAAATAAAACTACCCAATTACTTTTTAACCTGGCGTTTAAATAGACGACCTACAATTGAAGTGAGCTCACCTGTAAAGGTATCTGTATTTCCTTCCTTGGGTTGACGCAGTAAGGACAACTCCCTCCTCACATCTAAAAAAGCGGGATCAAGAGATAATGCTTTATCAAATTGAGCTTGGGCCCCTTCATAGTCATTCATTGATTTTTTAACAAGTCCTGAAACAAATAAATAGATGGGAGTGCGTCGCTCCTCGCCAGGAATGGCTTCCATTTTTCTTTGAACTTCCTTTAAAATCTCGGGAGGTATTTTATCTCCATAGGCCTTTAAGGTCGCCCAACACCAATAGGTATTGAGAACATGCGAAGGATGCAACCTAATGGCTTCATTTAGCTTAGATAAAGCAGATCGTATTTGCCCTCTTTTGAGCAGAATTAAACCTTCTTCTCCTATGCGTTCGGAATTGAGCTGTTTCTCCGCCACTTTTTGTTTCATGGAATTCACAAACTTCTCACGTTTGACTTCATTGCTGAGAATATCATAGGCATCTGATACTAATGCATAAACCTTATGCACCAATTCTTTGAGCTCCGCTTTAGCTGTTGAAGCCAAAGTATCAGGATGATTGGCTCGGGCGAATTCTTTATAGATTCTTTCCACTTCTTTCACGTTTGGATTTTTTCCCCCACCAAAATAATCAAAAATCTCAAAAGGATTTTTACCTTCAATATCCTTTAATATCACTTTCAATCTTTCGAATTGATCTTCAGAATTTTTACTCCTTTTAGCATCATCAAATATAATCACTCTACGAATGGCTAATAAATGAATAAATCGATACAATTTCAATTGATCCCATTCTTTAAGTGCTAATATCTCTTCAATGGTTCTTTCCTTTTCCAACAATTTGACAAAATGATGCCCTAGTTCTTTTTCCACCATCATTATCACTTCGTGCTGAGGAGAAAATTCAGGACCTTTTCTCATGGGATGATCAATCCAATTAAGATAAAAATCTTCTAACCATTTGAGAGAATAATAATTAAATATCACTTGATAATAAAAGGGTGTGAGCTGAACTGAAGAAATCCCTTCATTATCTTCTTTTATTCTCTCAGGAACAAAATTAATCTGTAGATGATCTTCTTTAATCATTTTTTCTAAATCATAAAAGATTTGTTCTTTTTTCACTGCATGAACGGCATGGGGGCTCATTAAATTTTCGTTAATTAAATTTCTAATTAAATCTTGTTTCCTTTTTTCCTCTGACAATTCTTCCCTGTCATGAGTGGTGAGAAATCCCGATTTAACCAACAACTGACCAACCATACCTGATCCACTGTCGGCATCAACTTTTATGATCTTTCCCTTTTGAAAAGTAATCCCCGAAATATCTCCTTGAGTCGTAATCAAATTCAGAAACCCGGCGGAGCTTGAGTCCAACAAAATCGAAATGATCAATGGAAGATCCCTTCCCTTCACTTCTTCAATGCTTTCTAGAGCTTTCACTCTATCGCGATCCGAAGCGTAAGGTTTCGAAAGGAGAGCATGCAAAGGGACCTTCGGCACATCAATTAAGGATGATAAATTTTCCTCTAAAATTCGAATCAAATCATTTTCTAATATTGGTTTGGTCAGAAACTCAATAGCCCCTGTTTTGGCCGTGGCATCTTGAGCAAACACTCTATCTTTAAAAATACCACTGACGAGTATTACAGGTGCTTGGCCAAAACGACTTTGTCTGAGTTCTTCAACTAAGGATACTCCATTTTTTTTAGGCAACATACAGTCCACAATAGCCGCGTGAATGGGTTTAATTCGGACAGCATTAAGGGCAGACTCTGCCTTATCTGCCAACGTTGACTTGAATCCAGCTCTCTTTACTATTTCTTTCAGAGCTTCCCTAGAGCTAGCATCATCATCAAGTATAAGAATATTAATTTGGTTCTTATTCATTCCTTATCCGTA
>JAYRIK010000034.1:0-4094 GCA_041906865.1 Candidatus Auribacterota bacterium | reverse complement strand
GAGACAAGATCCGTAGAGTTTGCGAGATAAAAATCATCGTGAGTACTGAGTTATGCGGGATGCGTGAAATAAAAAAGAAAAACATGTATATTTTTTTTGATGCATATAAAGCATGACGCCTAACGAGAAAACAATGAATGCTTTAGAAAAAGTTCATATCTATAAAGTCAGTGAACTCACGAAAGAATTAAAGGGTCATATCGAAACAGCTTTTCCTTCCGTTTGGATAGAAGGCGAAGTCTCTAATGTGAAATCTCCTAGCTCAGGCCATCTTTATTTTACCTTGAAAGATGAAACCTCTCAAATCCAAGCCGTTTTCTTTGCTTTCCGAAATAAAGGATTGGGATTCACTCTTCAAGATGGAATGAAAGTCATTGTGTCAGGTGGAATTACCGTTTATGAAAAGGCAGGCAATTATCAGGTCAATGTTCGAAAAATGGAGCCCGCTGGTATTGGTGCATTACAATTGGCTTTCGAACAGCTCAAGAAAAAACTTTTTGAAGAGGGGTTATTTGATGCAGCACGCAAAAGACCTGTTCCCCGTATTCCCTCTAGAATCGGTATTGTCACGAGTCCCACAGGCGCTGCTTTCCAAGATATTTTAAATGTTTTAGATCGGCGTTTTTCCAATATTCATATTATTTTAGCCCCTACTTTAGTTCAAGGAATAGAAGCTCCCCCTCAAATCGTAAAGGCGATTGAACTCCTCAATGAAATGGCAGAAGTAGACGTTATCATTGTGACACGTGGGGGAGGAAGTCTTGAAGATTTATGGGCTTTTAATGATGAGAATGTGGCGCGTGCCATTGTTCATTCTAAAATCCCTGTGATTTCTGCAGTAGGTCATGAGATTGACTGGACCATTTGCGATTTTGTGTCTGATTTAAGAGTTCCAACACCGACAGCAGCAGCGGAACTGGTCATTATTCAAAAAAGTGATCTTTTAGAACAACTGAATCAATTTTCTAAAGACATGCTCATTTATTTAAAAAATCGTTTTGAGTCTGCTAAGAAAACGCTTCAAACTTTAAGTCAACATCCCGTTTTTAAATTTCCAAAAGCTAGACTTGAAATGCTCAACCAATCTTTGGATCTTTCTTTGGAAAGATGCCTTCATCAAATCAAAAGACAGATGCAGGCAAAAAGTTCTTCTTTTGAATCTCTTTCAAAGCGTTTGGAGGCTTTGAGTCCTCTGGCTATTTTGAATCGAGGATATACGGTGACACGTACTTTAAAAGACTTTAAGATCGTAAAAAAATATTCACAAGTATCTATTGGAGAAGAAGTTGAAACAATTTTATCCCATGGTAAAATGATCTCAGTGATAAAGTTATTGAAACCCTGAAGGTCAACGCGTAGAATAACCCAATTCACCTTAAAGACTTTAGACTATCTATGAAAGAAACCCAAAGTCCATTTGAAGATTCGTTAAAGCGTTTGGAAGAAATTGTGACCCTTTTAGAAGGGGATGAGCTTAGTTTAGAAGATGCTTTAAAACGTTATGAAGAAGGAATTAAGTTGGTTCGACTTTGCTCAAAAAAGCTTCAAGAAGCTGAAAAGAGAATAGAAGTTTTAAGTTCTGATGAAAATGGACGTATAACAAAGAAAAATTTTTCGGATCGTAAGAATTCATCAGATAAAAAAGTGTCTGAAAAGAAAAAAGATGCAGAAGCTTCTGAAGAGGAAGACTTGTTATTTTAGTTAAATGTGGGGACGCAATATGCCAAAAATTTTAGATCGTGTTAATTCTCCAAAAGACATTAAGGCTCTTTCTATTGAAGAGCTGCAGGTATTGGCTCAAGAACTTCGTGAGAAAGTTTTAGAAGTGGTCTCTGTGAATGGAGGCCATGTCTCTAGTAATTTAGGGGTTACAGAGCTAACTTTAGCGCTTCATTATGTTTTCAATGCTCCACAAGATAAAATTGTGTGGGATGTCGGAAATCAAAGCTATCCTCACAAGTTGATTACAGGACGTAAAGACTCTTTTCATACCTTAAGAAAAATGGATGGGATTTCTGGGTTTTGTAAAATAACAGAAAGTCCTTACGATGCTTTTGGGGCAGGTCATGCCAGCACTTCGATTTCAGCAGCTTTAGGCATGGCGGCAGCTAGGGATGTAAAGGGAACCAGTGAGCGTGTTGTTGCCATTATTGGGGATGGAGCGATGACGGGTGGACTGGCCTATGAAGCTCTTAATAATGCAGGGGCTTTAAAAACGGACATCATCGTCATTTTAAATACCAATGAAATGTCGATTGCTCCTAATGTTGGAGCTATTTCTCATTATATGAACAAGGTGATTACCAATCCCGTTTATAACAAAGTAAAATCCGAATTAGAGCATTTGGTTGATAAAATCCCGGGAGTGGGTCATCGCATGGTGGAGACCGCTCATAAAATCGAAGGAAGCATCAAAAACATTTTGATTCCTGGAACTATTTTTGAAGCTTTGGGTTTTCGCTATTTTGGGCCTGAAGACGGGCATGATTTAGCCAGTTTGATTCAGATTTTTAAAGATATTAAAGATTTAAAGGGTCCCATTCTTTTTCATGTGGTTACGAAAAAAGGGCGAGGTTATAAGCCCGCTGAAGAAAGACCGGATCAATTTCATGGTATGTCGCCTTTTGATTTGGCGACTGGGAAACCTTTGGGTGCGTCTAAAGGGAAAAGTTTTTCCGCTGCATTTGGGGATGCTTTAGGCGAATTGGCTGAAAAAGATCCACGTATTGTTGCAATTACTGCCGCAATGCCTTCGGGAACAGGCTTGGCTGACTTTGCCAAACATTTTCCAAAACGATTTTATGATGTGGGTATTGCAGAAGAGCATGCTGTTACCTTTGCAGGGGGGCTTGCTGCGACAGGTTTGAAGCCAGTGGTAGCTCTTTATTCTACATTTCTTCAAAGAGCATATGATCATGTGCTTCATGATGTATGTCTTCAAAATCTTCCTGTTGTTTTTGCAATTGATCGAGCTGGAGTTGTGGGAGATGATGGACCCACTCATCAAGGAGTTTTTGATCTTTCGTTTTTACGATCTATTCCTAATTTGAAAATTGCTCAGCCTCGCAATGAAGCGACTTTAAAAGCCTTTTTGAAATGGGCCATTTTGCAAGAAGGGCCTGTTGCTTTGCGTTATCCAAGAGGAAATGTTAGAGATGACCAAGGAGATAATCAGTGTAAAGATATCGATACAGGCTTGGCTGAAGTTGTGAAAAAAGGTCGCGATGTCGCTTTGATTGCCATCGGAGATATGGTGGATATGTCTCTCAAGGTTGCCGCAAACTTAGAGAAAAAGGGAATTTTAGCAGAGGTTATCGATGCTCGGTTTATTAAGCCCTTGGACGAAGTCTTTTTCTTGAAGCTTTCGAAAAGAATTAGCAAATGGGTCACTTTAGAAGATCATGTTTTAATGGGTGGATTTGGAACAGCCATTTTAGAATTTCTTCAAACTCAAAAACTTTCTTCTGTTGAGCTTCTTCGTTTGGGCCTCCCAGATGTATTTATTGAGCAAGGCTCTCGGGATAAAGTATGGGAAAGTTTTGGTTTAGCTCCGCACTTAATTGAAGAACGTATTGAAAAAGAACTTCTTCAAAATAAATCTGCCTCTTCAGAAAAAGATTTTGCATTCAGTGGATAAATCAGTTATCCCATTAGTCTATTCTCCCGTTAACCGATCAACGGATGAACGATATTTAACTCATGTCTCCTAAAAAACGCATTGATCAAATTCTCGTTGAGCGCAACTTCTTTCAAAGCCGTACTGATGCTCAAAAAGCAATTCTTGCAGGGTATGTCAGAGTCAAATCTCAGCTGGTTCATAAATCGAATGAAGTTTTTACTCCCGATGCAGATATTGAAATTTTGAGTCGCAAGCGTTTTGTCAGTCGTGGAGGAGAAAAACTAGATCCTGCCTTAGATGTGTTTTCAATTCATCTACAAGGAAAAGTGGTTTTAGATGTAGGAAGCTCTACAGGAGGTTTTACCCATTGTGTTTTGCAAAGAGGTGCGCAAAAAGTTTATGCTGTTGATGTAGGGTATGGGCAATTAGATATTTCACTACGTAATGACCCGCGTGTGGTAGTTCTAGAAAAAAT
>JAYRIK010000033.1:0-4590 GCA_041906865.1 Candidatus Auribacterota bacterium | reverse complement strand
TGCATTAGCTTACTCATTGCAAGCTAATGCCAAACCTAACATACCTTCAAAGCATAGGATTTATTTAAACCAACAAATTTCTAGCTCAATATTTGAACCAAAGAACAAATAAACAATATTTAGCCATGAGCATTAACACTTATTTTTGCCCATGCTGAATTGTCATGATTTTCATTCCCGCGAAAGATTGTTCGAAATTTTAAGAGGTTTTTGCACACCTCGCCCACTATTTTTAATTCATCCCTAATATTTAGCAGGTTTCCGCTTAAAGTTAAGGCTTTGTTATATGGATTTAAATTTTAAGACCGCAGTAAATCACGAAGTGATTTCAAGGGATCACATTCGAGTCTCTAGTTTGCGTTTTTAATGAATTTTAATCGAGAATGTAATTATCTGGAGTCCATCAGCTAGAGAACCTTCTAAATAGACCTATAAAGACTTCTGATGGTTATCAATAGGTCTATTTAAAACTTTTTCCTTCCTAGATTGATTATATCTAGAAGTAGCTGAATGAAACGGTTGCTTTGGTCATGTGCTGATATGATGCGATCTGTGGCGATATGTTCTTGATTGGCAGTGAGTTGAAAATGTTCTTGACCTGTGTCGATATGTCTTGATGTGTTTTGACATGTAGTGGCTTAAGTTATTGTTTTATTGGGTATGCCGAAGGATCGATTTCAACAACACGTACTCCGGCATTATTTGATTTTAAAATTTGAAACCAACCTTGTTTTTCCAATCTCAATATTTGAACTGATAAATGTGATGCCGTTTTATTTGTGATTAATTTCAAATCTTCGGTATCTATTATTGATATCCATTTTTGAAGTTGGTCATCGTGGGCAGCCTTTTCTTTTATGTGATTAATGATTGATTTTGGTAGACCTTTTAAGCAATGAAACTCAATTAGCGATGCTTCTTTTGTTTTTGCGGTGTGCTTATTATGTTCTTGATGTGTTTTGATCTGTGCCGATTTGTTCTTGATATGTGCTGACTTAAGTTCCTGTTTCTTATATTTTTCTATCAATCGATCTGTTTTAATTTCTACTTTTTCTAATTTCTCATCTAACTTTTTAAGTGGTTCAATGGGCTTTTTAAGCTCACCTTTTTTGATTTTTAAATTATCAATTTCAACCTCATTTTCTTCTTCAAGCCATGGTCTTCTTTTCGATGTAGCACTAGTCTTCCTCTCGGCTTCATTAGAAACCGCACTTACTCCCATTTTCTGTGCTAAATCTAGAAGGTTTGCCATTTAAATTCCTATGCCTCTAACTGATAACCCAGTATTGATAGAAGTAAATCAGTGTAATCATCTGAGACACCAGACTTCTCCAATCTTGTGTAAATGGTTTCATTTCTAAATGATGTTTTAGTTAGTTCACTTGAGTATCTTATGGCCGTAGGATTCAAATATTTTGACAATTCCGGATTGGTCATAACCATTTTAAAAATATCAGCTGTAGTTTTCACTCTTCTATCTAGTGAAGAGAAAAAAGTAGTTATGTTGATCGCATTCTTGGGTATAGAGAAAGTTTCTAACAACTCATCAACTTCTGAAATTGTAATTTCTGCTCCCCTGACTCCAAAGTTATCGGCCCTTAAAGGAATTGCCAGTACTTTTGTTATTTCGTTGCTATATTGAGCTATTCCCAATACGGCAGATGAAAAAATCGAGCTAAGTTGCGGAGGAAAATCTACAAAGATTTTTACTTTTTCACTTCCTTCATTTTTAAAATTTTCAAAAATGTCATCAAATAATTTTTTCATTGATGACTTGATTGCTGATGGTTTTGCGAGTGCCTTATCAAGATAAATATTATTTAAGTTTGATGGAATTAGGTAAATATTATCTGTTCCACTTACAGGTTTAATTAAATCTTTTATTGTAACTTTCCCTTCAAAATAATCTATAAGGGCGTATTCACCAACTTCTTTTGTTAATTGAGTTGTTAAAGAAGATTGTGAATCGGCATCAATTAAAATAATAGGTGTTTTTCTCGATGTAATTCTTCTTGCAGAATAAGCTAGAGAGATTGTAGCGGAAGTTTTTCCAACGCCACCAGTTGTTGTATTGGTTAAAATAATTGAAGAATTATAAAGGTGAGGGTGTTTTTCTTTCAATATTTCTTCGACAAGTTCTGGTGATATCCCTCTAATTCGATTATTGATCACCGAGAGCTGGTCTTGTTCTTTTTGCAAGATTCTATTTAGGGTTGTTTTGTTGATTTGAGCAATTCGAGATAGCTCAACTGGCTTTAATTCTTGTACTGTTTCCATAAGATATTTCCTTGAAACATTTTTTAAATTCGTTTCTTAAATTGTTTCGGCCATTAATTAAAAAGTCAAACTCCTAAATTGTTTATTGGAGATAAGACCACTTATAGGGCAGGAGGACTTTGCCTACCTATTTTATCCCGAAAAACGTGGTCAATGGCCGACAGACCAAGTCCTATAATTGAAAACATGAGAATGCCTAGTTCTTGCAAGTGGTATCGTTTTGTGGTATCATTTCAAAAGAGGGAATAAATTGACGATAAATAGCAAGAACAAGGCAATACTAAGTGACATTTTTTTCGACCCTGTCAGGTCGAATGTGAAATGGAGCGATATAGAAACGTTGGTTGTCGCCCTTGGTGGTGAAGTTACTTCGGGTAACGGTTCACGGGTAAGGTTTTATTTAAATAGCATTATCGCTACCTTTCATAGGCCGCACCCTAAAAAAGAAACAGATAAAGGTGCTTTAAAGTCAGTGAGACGATTTTTAAAAGAAGCAGGAGTAAATCCATGATGAAGTACAAAGATTATGTTGCAAACGTAGAATACGATTCAGAAAATAAGTTTTTTCACGGTGAAGTTTTGGGTATTTCCGATGTCGTTACCTTTCAGGGAACTACACCTGAAGAATTAGAAGCGGAGTTAAAAAATTCCATTGAAGATTATTTGGATTTTTGCAAAGAAAAAAAGAAAGATCCATGCAAAGCTTTTTCTGGAACCTTAAGCCTTAGAATGCCACCTGAGAATCACAAGCAATTGGCCGTCAACGCACAGAAAGAATCAAAGAGCATTAATGATTGGATCAATGAGGCCATTCGGGAAAAAATATCCAAAATAGGATCCTAGCTTCTGTTATTGAGAAAAAAAAATTATGAAACGCAATTATGATTTTTCTAAAGGAGCTGTTGTCGACGAAACTATTGAGTCCAAGACCCAAGTAGATTTAGCAATAGACAAACAGGAAAACTTAATACCAGTGCGCATTAACTCAGCTGATATTGTAAAATTAAAAAATGAGTCAGATAGATTAGGGATACCGTATCATATGCTTATTGAAAGTATTGTTCATCGCTTTGCTAGTGAACAATTGATAGATAGAAAGACCATTGAAATTTTCAGAGGAAGTTTAAAGAATTTTTCTGAGGACTTTATGGATGAACACAATCAACCAGAAGAACAAAGAAGAGAAAAATAAAGTAACGCTCATTGGGCCTATTATGGGGCCCATGAGCTTTCATTCAAAACACTTCTAAATATCTTCAAACAACTTCTTACCATCTGCATATTCTGTGAATAAAGTGAAAATAAAGTACAAAACATTCAGCGCGTTGAGTTCTGCACTATTTCCGCCGCATCTTTTTAATATTATTAAGTTCTACTAAGACCGCAACCATGCTTGACCTCCCTCCCCCAACGAGTTGAGTGATGGAGGTCAAGCATGGTTGCTAATAAGTATTTTTTTATGGTAGTGATGCGGCGGATTTAAAATAATTTTGTGGAGTGGTTTTGGAAATAGAAACAGGAAGAATGAGGATTACGGAAAGAGATAAAGAGTGTGTGCGGTTTGTTGTAGAGCAGGGTTTTGCGACGATTGAGCAGCTTTGGAAGGTGGCATGGAATGATCAGAAGAATTCTTCATATACATATAATCGGGTTTTAAGTTTGGAGAAATTTGGTTTTTTGAAATCGGTTAAAATTAATGACACGACAATGAAAATTGTTACATCAACACCAAAAGCTCGGATCATTACCGCCGAGTCTTCAGCGTATCCGACACCAGTTCAAGGTGTATCAAAAGATTTAGTTCATCATCAACTTCACTTAAATGAACTGAGAATTTTATTTCAAGAAAAAGGATTGAAAGACTGGCGATCCGCAGAATGTCTGGCCGTCGATCCAACATTCAGAAAACTAGGATCGCGTCACGTCCCAGATGCGTTTTATATAAGCAGTCGCGGAATTAGAACGGCGATTGAATACGACCGAACAATTAGAAAAAAAGATCGCATTAAAGAGCGCCTTAGTTTGTATCTGGCCGAGTTAATGTCACCAGATCGAAACATCGACCGGCTTATCTATCTGGTCGCTCCGGCCTATTTGAAAACCTATCAGCAGATATTTGATCAGAACTTTGAAAGTGTTCGAGGGATGTTTGTCTTTACAACCTTGGACGAATTTAAAAAGCAGATAACAGGAGTTTCGCAGTGAGTGCTAAAAACAACTCAAAACCAAACAACAATTCTTCAAATGATATCTATGGAGACATGGGCAAGATGCTCGTTTATGGATTTTTAGCATTTGTAGCATGGATCGTTA
>JAYRIK010000032.1:0-10995 GCA_041906865.1 Candidatus Auribacterota bacterium | reverse complement strand
ATAAAAATTGAACCGTTTGAATATCTCCTTCATTCACGGCTATAAAAAGAGGCGTCATATCTTTTTGATATGAATCATACCCTGCACTTCTCATATTAACGTCTGCTCCTGCATCTACTAAGGCCTTCACAATTTCAAATTTTCTATGACGCACAGCTAATACCAGCCAGCTTTGCCCTGTATTTACTTTTATATTTACATCCGCCCCTCCATGAATCAGGACTTGCACCAGTTCTAAATCCCCTGCTTCTGTCACCCATTGTGGAACTGAAACCTGAGGTTGTCCTAAAGTCACAGATGTATTTAAATCTGCTCCTAACTTTAAAAATGCAGACAAACGTTGTATTTGACGATTTGAAACGATTTCTCCAAACATTTTATTCAAAGCTTCTTTAAAATCTTTGTCTTCGGAAAATTTATTTAATCTTTCTTGTAAATGCGATGGAAGAGCTTGCATCATCGTTAATTGCTCAGCAATAAGGACGCGAAGGGAGACATCACTTTTCTCAATCATTTTAAAAAGAGATTCAATCGCTTGTGGTCCCATTTTTTGCAATGTCAGAATAATTTCTTTTTTTAATTCTGGACTTGCAGCTTGAAACATCTCAGTCAAAATGGGAATTGCTTCTGAAACAGGAATGCCAACCTTCCCCAATCCCATCACACCTGCTTTCTTCAAATACTCTTCAGGTTTTTTTAGTAATTCCATTAGAATTGGAATAGCTTCTTTAGCTTCTGTCCCTAAATATTCTAATGCTCCTAGAAAAACTGCTATTTTAGTTCCATTCCAATTCTCTTTCATGTCAGCAATCATCACAGGAATCGCCTCTTTTCCTATACGTCCAATCGCCTCTGATAAAACAGGCTCTAAATCATAATCCCAAGGACCCAGAGCACGAACCATCGTTGACACTACTTTTAAAGCTGAGGGACCTATCAATCCCAAAGTACGAATAACCCTTGCCGTCTCTTGTTTCTTTTTCAAAAGCTCTTCTAAAATAGGAATAGCCCGAATAGCATCAGGTCCCAAACTCCCTAACGCTTCAATTGAAGCCGCCCGAACATCCGAGTCAGAGCCAGCTGCCAACTCTATTAATGAAGAAAGTGCTTCAGGCATGATGGGTTTCATTCTTGCTAAAGTCGAAATACAATAAAACTTCATTCTTTTATCAGAACTATTCTTTAACAAATCAACAACAGCATTTACAGTGTCTTGTGTAGAAATTCCAATGAACCCTAAAGCTCCAATAACAAAAAAATTCAACTCTTCATTCCCAGTTTTTAATAGATGAAGCAATTCTAGAATAGAATCTTTAGAATCTGCCTCCCTCCTCGCTAAAAGAGCAATCGCAATCTTTTGGACCCCTGTCTCTTTACTCTTTAAAAGAAGAATGAGATTAGAAACGATTTGAGTCTCTTTCAATTTCGAAAGCTCTAAGACTGCTATCCAACGCCTTGCAGGTGCCTTGCTTTGAAGCTCTTTTAAAAAAAATTCACTATTCGAATTCTGAAATTCAGCATGCTGTTGCCATTTTTCTGTTAAATACTGTAGCTGATCTTCCAAACTTTTTCTAAAACTTCCTAAAGTTCCACAAATGTTCATCTCATGATTTTTGAGAACTTGCTCAGGCCTAGATAAATCTTTCCAAGGATAAGATTCAAATATCCCAGGATCCATAAAACGTTCCGCTGTAAAAGCAATCATATCTGAAATGACTTCTTGGCTCTTTTTCTCAAAAGCAGCAGGCGCTTGAAAATCCATCGAGAGTAAAGAGTCTGCATCACAAGGAGGAAATACTCTAGCCGCAAGTTGATCGTGAACATACGCATTCAGAGAATCTTCATCCCACAAACTTTTTTCTCCTTTTTTGGCTGTACTAAAGGAGAACGGTTTAATCCCAGGTCCGTACACAAAGGCAACTGCATAGAAATAGCGCATCACACCCAAAGATAGAAAAGCATAACGACAAGGCAAATGAACAATTCCCTCTGCATCGGGTCTTAGAAAATCAAAGTTAGTCAATGTAGTTCTTGCTGTACTTGCACGCGGACAGTCAAAAGAGCCAAAGTCCACAACCTGATATTCCATCCAGACTACGCGTGCTTGAGAAGGAAGACGAATCGAATGAACACGATTCACTTTTTGAATGAGAGAAATTTGCTCAGAATCACTAAAAGTTTTTTGAAATTGAAAGAAAAAAAACAGTAAGGAGAAAAGCGTCGCTGTTCTCATTGTTCCAAAGCTATCAAGGAAAAAGTTTAGGATCAATAAATTTATTATCCATTTTTCGAAGAACCTTTGGAGTAAAATAATTTCTGATCAAGTGATATTTTTCCAGGGCCAGTCGAATGAATGCTTACGAGTAAAACAAATATAGCAAACTCAAAAGCTAGGGATCTAATACCTCCTATCCATATCCCAATAGAAAATGTAAAGATATTTACACCAACAAACAACAAAGCTGAGAAACGAGTTAGAAAACCGAATAAAAGGAAAAGGCTTAAAACCCCTTTGATCAGAGTAATGACAATCTCTATCGATAAAGGGGATGCTATCTTGAAAGGCCCTACACTACTTAAAACAATAATCATGATGACGGGTATTGCAACCCCCATTCTTAATAAAAAAAGTCCCCATGGTTCAAGATAATCTTGAATTGATATTTTGTTTGCGTTTGGAGCAACTTCTTCTTTTTTAGAATGGAAATACCTACGATCAAGTGACGTTTCCCCAGGGCCTATCAATAAAAGACTCCCAACCATCCCTAATGAAGGTAACGTTGAAAATATCCAGAGTATATTGTGCTTTAAAGAATACTGTTCCGTTATAAAAAAAATATTAGTGCAAATAATCACAAAAGCTGAAGGTCGAGTTAGAAAGCCTAATAAGAGCAAAAATCCTGCCATCATTTGAACGAATATTGCGATTTCGAAAAAACCTTTCTGGCCTGAGACAAAGACTAAATAAAGACTCATTACAATAGCCATTATTCCTGAAACGATCCGAATAAAAAAAACACCTTGTGCCTTCTTGCCATCTGATTTTTTCATCAAATTTAACATGAATCCTCCTGTCTTCTCTTGTGGGAGAAAATAAGAATATTTATCAACTTTTAAACACTCGATCCGCGCCAGCCTAGTTTTTCTCGAAGGACTTGATAGTAATCATAATCAAAACGAATAAGAGGAATGGTTCTTTTGGCTTTGCGAATCACAACTACATCTCCCTGACGAAGTTCAAAACCTACTTGACCATCCAAAGTCAATCCTACCTTCTCAGAAAAAGAGGTTAATTGAATTCTGATTTCACTTTTATCAGAAATTACAAGAGGACGATTCGAAAGAGTGTGAGGACAAATGGGAGTTATCAAAATAGCCCCCACATGGGATTCTACAATAGGGCCTCCACTGGAAAGCGAATGTGCCGTAGATCCTGTTGGGGTTGCAACAATCAAACCATCTGATCGATATGTGGTCAAAGATTTATCATCAACGCTTACATCCAAGCTCAACATACGAGACAAAGAACCTTTGGTAATCACAGCATCATTCAAAGACTCATGCCAAGGACCTTTACGACCTTTCGTCACAAGACTCACTTCAAGTAAAGTACGACAATCCAAATAATATTTCTTCTTAAGTAAATTAGGAAATTGATTTAAAAAACCGATAGGCGAAAATTCTGTAAGAAACCCCATTCCGCCTAAATTAACCCCTAATACAGGAAGCCCTCTCTTGGCAATTCTCTTCACCGCATGTAATAAGGTTCCATCTCCTCCTAGCACAATCAAAAGATCTGCTGTCTTTGCCATTTTTTCATCACTGGCATCAACGCGCTTCTGATGTAGAGATGCCACATGTGTCTGATCTAATAGAAATGACAATGTCCGAGATGGAGGAAAAGAATCCCACAAATCTTTGATCACTTGTGGGGCTTCTTTCTTTTCAGGATTAGCAATTATTGCGATTTTCATATTTTTTAACTGCCTCTTCCAAACTTTATTATAGCTATTTTACGATACTAAAGAGAAATGAACGCTGAAAAAATTATATAAGATAACATTGTCTTACAAAATATTATGCCGCTTGTTCAACCAGACGTCCATCAGGACGTGGAACTATCGCACGAGGCTGGGTTACCTCTTCTTGAGAACTTACAAAAACACGAGTTCCCATTCTCTGTATTTTTTGTCCTCGCCAAGTATTGATTTCTGATCCACTTTTTGTTGTAAAGAATGTCAGATGAAAATCTCTGATTGAAATAAAAGATTGAAGTCCATGAACCATTTCCTCTTCGCTTAAACCAATCCATGTCACTTCTAAAATTCCGCTTTCTCGCCAATGAGTCATAATTTTTTCATGATGAATACCTTCAACAAGAAGCTCAACAATAGGAATACTATTTAAAACTTTTCCGTCTCTAAGAATTTCTACTACTCCCCTTTCAATATTCCATCTTATGCCATTAAAAGGTTGAAGCGCTGGATTCACCAGACGTACTGCATTTAACACATTTTTTTCTCCACCTAAAGTTTTATTCACCAAGAGAACTTGCGGAGTGGCCACTTCTTCAAAGCTATACACAACCTCAAGCAGAAGCAAAAAAGCGCTACGATAGTAAAATTCTTTTTGCTTCTCATCTTTAGACAAAGCAGCTCGCGTCAAAAGACAATCAAATTTCTCATAATTCAAAACACGTGTTCCTCCAAGCAAACAACTCTCATCACTTAAGGAGATTAAAGTACCTAAATGATAAGAAATTCTTGATCCTAAAAGACCCGGAGATAAAGAAAAATAAATGTCTCCTTGTCCTAATCTTCTTTTAAAATCTGCAAAGGATTCTCCCAATTTCATTTGTTCAAACCAAAGTCGTAGTCGAGCTTCACCCCCTAGAATATTTAAAAATGTAGCGTCAATAGCCATAAAATCTTTTCCACTCAGATTTTGCAGATCTCTTTCTATCGCGGGGTCTTTCTTTGGTAAAGGTGATTTCTGTTCATCTTTCATAGAAGCCATGAGGACGGTTGACATGGCTTGATGCAATCTCAAGAAAAAGTTCTCCTCGCCTCTTTCTAAAATTGAAGGAGGCGTAAAAACAGTTCTTTTTCTAGAAGCTCTTCCTTGCCCTTGAATTTCTTCAATCTGGGAAAGATCATTTTCATTGCTAGATGGAGACCAGCCCAAAACAAGATTTAATCCCTCAAATAAGTTCTTAGCTTGATCGGTGGAGGGCTCCCCTTTAAGAAAATCAAAAAATGGATTAAGCCATCGAGGATAATTCTTTAAAAGAACCATCCATTGAATCATCGTTAAAGCGTGCTCTGGGTTTCTTAATTCTGGAGAAACCTTCAACTGAATTCCAAGTTTTTTATATCCAACTGCAAGTTTACTTTCACAAGCTACAACCACAGGCCAACAAAATGCCTGCCAGTTATCCTTTTCTTCATCCCGAAGTTCTTTCATTTGAAGCAATGCTTCTATCCAAGAATACTCAAAAGCCTCATTACTCAAAAGATCCTTTATTAATTCATCTGTCCACTTGCCTCCATGCCTCTGCCATTCAAGGATAAAAGGCAACAATTTCTTTTTGTCTTTTGTATGATTTAAAATCGATCCAATACTTTCCGGACTGGCCTGTAATAAAAGTTTCCATGCCTCTTCTGTTACAAGCATTGAAAGTCTTTCAGCACGTGCTGTGATTCCCATATCTAATCTTGCATATCGAAATGCCAAGCGCCAAGGCTCTGTCATTTTCCTTAAATACTCCCAATCCTTTTCCTGAAAAGCATCTTGTAGAACAACTCTTGTTAAATTACTTATCATCGGAGTTCCAGCTACAGCAGCATTCTCTAACTCTTTTTTCTGAGCATTGTAAAAAGATTCATGCTGAACAGCTTCCAGATGAGTTCTACCAGCAATCTTTTCAACTAAGGGATGAATCAAAGCTTGCGTAATGATATGAGGATAATCACGATAGGCTTCGACAAAAGCCTTTGTCACAAGAACCTGAATCACAGCAATACCGTTCTTTTCTATCACTCGAGTCCATTCATAAATAGGACGTCTTCCAGAGAGTCGAAAACCTTTTTCATCTCCTAAATCCACGATATGCACCTCAACCTGAGCTTCGTTATAAACATTTTCACCTACTTCAAGAGGATGAACTAAAGACGTTTTTTGACCTGAAAGAAGCGCATCTGCTATAACACGATGCTCTTCCTTATAAATTTTAGGAACGATAGCTGCTCCTAAAACTTCCTCTACTTTCAAATCTCTTAATTGCTTATTTCCTAAACGCTCAATAGGCATATCTGAAATCATCGTCCACATCTCACCTTCTTCTTTGATAGTTAAAGCATCCTCTCCAGGAGCATGTTTGGTAGCAATTGCAACTCGCCTTTGCCCCAAACGTAATCCTTCTTCAAGCAAGTGACATAATTGAGCCTGGGCGTGTTCTTCATTTAGAAAAATCCCAATAAGAACTTCTAATTCATCCGTACGAAGCTCCGAAAGCTTTCTTTCTTCTGAAATTTCTTTTTGAATTAAATCCTCAATCCGAAGAACAAACAAATGAGTTGGATGATCTAGAAGTAAATCCATGAGAGCATCTGTCGCTTCTTTTATTTTCTTATCTTTCAAATCTTGCAAAATGGTTTCAAAACTATTTTGAACATTCATCTGTAAAGTTGTAAGCTCCGGATCATAATCATTTTTAATAATAATATCGGCTCCCCGACGTTCTTGATCAATGGTGTAACGAAAGATGAAGTTTCTTGTTCTTGCAAAATCTGTTAATGAATGAAGTTCCTCTGTTTGAATTTTATGAATAGCATCCAGAAAAGCTTTCTTGGCTCTTTTAAAATATTTTTCTTTGGTTTGAGATTTTCTTGCACGCTCGGACTTTGAAATCCATTTTGAAACAGATAGAGCTAGATCTTCAGGCAAAAGTTCTTCTGTAAATTCTTTTAATTGTTCGGGGGTCTTAATTTTTCTTGAAAGTCGAGAGAGTTGAGTCTGATTTTTCTGTTTCATTAAAGGATGTAGTCTTGGAGCACGCGTATCTTCATGAATTTCAACAAAAACATGAATATCTGCTGGTAAAGGTTTTACGGTCTCATCAAAAAGCTTGTCTTTGCCGTTTAATGAATAAGTTCCTTCTATAACCACAAGCTTTTTACCTTTTCTCTTTGCCTTTTCAATCGCTTGTTCTAAAGATTTTTGCTTTGAGTAATCATCGGCATGAATAACCAAAATTTCAGAGGGTGAAATATTATTTAAACCCCATTGACCCATTGCATCTGCCAATGCAGTCTTCCCTGAGCCAGGTCGGCCACTTATACGCACAACAACAGATCCTTCTTTTCTAGCTCGTACTTCTGAAACTTTCTTAAATAATTCTCCATAAGCCTCTCGATTGCCTTTTCTTTGAGCACCGCGTGTATTCCTGATTCTCTTTCGATAAGGACGTGTTCCTAGGACAGGAGTTCCTTTTCTTTGACCAATGCCTGCCTTTTGCTCTAGCTTCTCAAGATCGTCAATCGCTAAATCTCCTTCTTTCTCTGAAATTTGAACACGCATTTCTTTTTCTGTAGGTCTTTTCCCTTGCTTACGACTTTGACTCAAAATCTCTTCATATGTTTGAGAGAGAATTCGTGCCATTTTTCGAAAATCACTCAGCACGACAGGGTCAATATCTTCATCGACATCTGATATTGCCCGCGATACCGAAGAACCTTCTTTTACTAACGGCTTATACAAATCAATTCCTTCTTCCATATAAACATTAAGTACATGGTCTAAATCTACCAGTGTTTGAACTCCCTCGCCTTGCCCTTTAAAACGTGGGATTTCCTCAGATAAAACTTGATCGATCAATTTTCTAGCCTCATTATAACCAAAAGCATCCATAATTCCATCTCCCAAGCAACGAACAGAGATATTACCTATCTTGCTGTACTGAAAGTTTAAAATATCCAATACTTGTGCTAAAGCCATGGGTTTCTCAGAAACTCGATCAAGGTCCACAAAAATTACACGATAATCTCCCTCTGTAGTTTTAACCATCATGATATTTTCTGGGGTAGGATCATCAATGATATGTCCATTCAAAACCTTCCACATACCCAGAACGCCAGAAACGGCAGATCGATAAAGACTGTCCATTGCTTTGAAATAATCGGCTTCTGAAATAACTCCTTGGCCCTTCTGTGTTTGAAGGTCTGAGCATAGTATCTTTAAAGAAACTGCCTTTACCTTGCCTTCCGAATAAACTGTCACTTTTTCCCCTGAACTCAAAGCCACATCTTCATGAGGACCAATACTCGGATGCATCCCAGCTGCTTTCAAATCAAAACCAGCTTCTCTAGCCCTACGACGAGCTTCAGGAGTAACATCTGTATTAGGCTTGAAAACCTTTAAAATAAAAGAATATTCTCTTTTTTCATGCGAACGTGCTCCTGACTTTACAATCACTTCATAAACAGATTTTCGCGTTCCCTCTTCTCCCCATAAACGAATTTCAATAGCTTCAACATCTTCTGGCGCCATGGAAACGCCATGAATGGATCGCAAAGCCTCAATAACCATCGGTTGTGGATCTTCTCCTCCTCTAAACTTCATCGTCTTGATCAAAGACTTTTGAATAGCTTCCTTATCTCGATCTCCAATTTTTGCTTCTTCACGAAAACTCATTTTAGGAATTAATACATCTTTAAACTTGGACCCTTCAATTTCTGCCGCCTCGTAGCGTGCCTCCAATTCTTTTTGAGCTGCTTGATAAAATAACCCCTTTGGATCATTCAGATGAAGGGGTTCTATATTTTCTAACTCCTCTACACTCATACAAGCTAATTCACTTATTGCTAACGCATGGACTACGGCTCCTTCCAAAGCTATATCTACAGCACAAGCAATTGCATGGGCATGCTCATAATCCTCTTTAGTAAAAATTTGCTCTTCTACAGGGAGTGTTCCCTTATTCCAAAACAATCCTGCTATTACTCTAGCTTCAACAAATTCATGTCGGCGCAACATATATCTAGCCCGTCTCAACATTTTGTCATACAAATTTTTTCGTGTTTCAATCTCTCTAGTCAATAAATTCCAATAGGCAAAATGGCCATGATAATCATGTTCAATCTTAGTTTTATCTATCGGTTCGAATTCTCCATCTTTTCCAATAACAATTTCTAGATTTTCGTACTCAGATTTAGGGACTTTTTCAAAATGTTTAATCACAAGATCTACTCTTGCTTTCAAATAGGCTTCCTTTGCTTGAACCGTTTCTCCAGGCGGCCAGCTTTCATCCTTTCGACCTTTGGCTGGGATTTTAAGAGTAGGAGTCCTCACAGCACCAACAGGCGAAGGTTCTTCAGAACGTGTTAAAAATTTTCCAGCAACATCCTCTTTTAATTTATCGAGAATAGGGTTCCTAATTTGGCGAGTACAATTAATGTTGCCCATCCTTTTAATCACTTCAAATATGGCCCAGAAACCTTTCACTCGGGAAATCTCTGGATCTCCCAAATATCCCCTAAGAAATTGAACAGCTAAGGTTTCTCCTTTACTTGGGTACATTTGATACAATTGCATAGTGATGTACCAAAGCTCATAGTAAAGATAACCTAAGTCTTGAGCAGCTGTTAAATCTTGTCTTTTAATAACAGATTCTAAATCATGCAAAACGGGGAGCTGACCATTTAGAATAGAGATGTTATTAGGATGTAAAAACCCATGAATAAATCCTGAATCATGAAATTGTCGAACGACTCTCCCATAAGCTTCTAACGAGTGCGGATCAAAATGCTTAAATCTTTTTTCGACTTCCATTCCATTACTTAGACCCAAGGCAACAAAAGCTGTTTTTCTTCCATCTAATTCAATGCCCGGATATTCTCCCCAAGCCAGAGCATATTTTGTTTGGGCAACTCCAGAAAGGGAAGTTCTAGGAGACAAGAGTGTCGTCATTTGATACAGCATCTGAGTATTTAAAAACTCTCCTAAAACACCTTTTAGCCAGGCTCCTCCTTCGGGAATATCGCTGTAGGGGACTATGGACAGATTACCTCCTGAATCAAAGGTTACAGACTCACCGACGCCAGAACCCGAATGAGCAACAAGAGGTTGCCTTGCATCAAATACAACTCCCTTCATTTGAAAAGCCTTTACGGGATTGTCATCATAAGGGAAACGAGGCACATCCTGAGAATGGTCCCCAAAAGAAATTTCAACAGAACGAATATTCTTTTGTATTTGAACATTCGTTGAAGCACAGTCTGCAATTTTTAAAATCATATTTCTAACATTTTGATTTTTAATTTCATCAACATGAATTTCTTCTGCCTCTTTTTCTCCAATCAATAACTCTTTATTCACATATAGCGTAATAACTCTATCTCCTTGAGGAACAAGAACACGCCGTGTTAGTTTAAGAACTCGTTCCTTCAAACGTTTTTCTTGCTCTTCAATGACAGCGAGATAAAATTTTCTTTCAATATCATTCGGATGATGTTGTTCTATTTGGGCAAGTTCTTCATCACTCATCACGCTAATCACATATTTCATAAATTCATGACAAGATATACCTTCTTCTAAAGCATCTACTGAAGAAGTAAAGGCATGTGCATCAGGGTTATCATTTGCATCAAGCACTCTTTCAGTAATTAGGGTTGGAATAATCACATTTTCAGTAATTTCATGACGGCGAAGGATTTTCAGAATATGCCTTAAACGAGCGTCTGTTGGGCGATTAAAATCTTGGCCTGGAAAATCTCTTTGAATTTCATCGTAAAGATCTTCTCTTAAATAAATTTCAACCACTTCTTCATTTTCAATTTTACAATAGGCAAAATTATTTTCGTGTTCCTTAGGAAATTGAGTTTTTGTAATACGTCGAATAGCAGGTTGATATTGAGTGTCATTTTCCCAATCAATCGCCCTCACCCTTTTTTGTATAGCTTGAACTTTTTCAGGGTCCACCGCTGTTTGCCTCTTTTT
>JAYRIK010000031.1:0-14141 GCA_041906865.1 Candidatus Auribacterota bacterium | reverse complement strand
CTGCAGTGGCGACTTCATGATGTTGTCTTTCGATGGAAAGACCCATGGTTTCCATCATGGCGACCATTTCGTTTCGAATGTCTTGAAGAGCATCGGTTGGAGGAACTGGGAAATATCCTTCTTTATGGCGGGGCTTATAGCCTAAATTAGGAATATCAGCGCGGCCGCTTTCCCAAATGCCTTCGCGGGATTCGACATGATAATAAGATTCGTGACTATTTTGATCAAATCGAACGTTATCAAAAATAAAGAACTCAGGTTCTGGTCCAAAAAAAGCAGTGTCCCCAAGGCCTGTGCTTTTTAAATAGGCTTCGGCTTTCTGAGAAATATTTCTGGGGTCTCTGGAATAACGCTCTTTCGTGAGAGGATCCACAATATTACAGACTAAAGAAAGTGCAGGTTTTTGGCTAAAAGGATCAACGACAGCTGTTTTAGGATCTGGCATTACCAACATGTCGCTGGCTTGAATGGCTTGCCAACCTCGAATGCTGGATCCATCAAAACCAAGACCTTCTTCAAAAACATCTTCACTTAATTCATGGGTTGGAATTGAAAAATGTTGCCAAGTTCCAGGAAAATCAACAAATTTTAAATCAACGACTTCAATCTTTTTTTCTTTTAAAAACTGCAAAACTTCTTTTGCTGTCATTTCTCTTTAACTCCTTCTTATTTGTAGCAGTGAACGTTTAGATCAAATATTTAGAACATTTCCAAACACTCGAAGCTGCATGTTAAATGGCCTTCTCTCCTGTTTCTCCAGTTCGAATTCTAATGGTTTCCTGAATAGGGAAGACGAAAATTTTTCCATCTCCAATGTTACCTGTTTTAGCAGAATTCGTAATGGTTTGAATCGCTTTCTCTACCAAATCATCGGGTAAAGCAATTTCCAATTTTATCTTTGGAAGAAAATCAACCGTATATTCACTTCCGCGATAAAGTTCAGTATGTCCTTTTTGACGTCCAAAACCTTTGACTTCCGTCACCGTCATTCCTGTGATGCCAAGTTCAGACAAAGCCTCTTTAACTTCTTCTAATTTAAAGGGCTTGATAATGCATTCTAGTTTTTTCACCTTTATCTCCTTCTGTTCTCTGGGTCAAGGTAAGAGAAAACTCGAGCATGTTAACAACTTCATGCTTGAGTGTAAATCTTTTTTGCTTTAAAAAAATACCCATTCTTTTTTCTAAAAAGAATATTTCTAAAGACTAAGCAATTTTTATACCAGTAGGAGATTTTTAATTGAATTAAATTCATTATGATCATTAAGGGATGGCAGAAGCTTTCTAGAGTTGATTGTTTTTTGTCAGACTGATTAAAATTAATCACAAAAGTATTTTTTGAACAAAAATTAATATTCAATAAATAAACTTGGATAAAAAAGAGGGTCCGCTTTGAAAGTTGCATCCAAACAAGACCATTTTAGGAGTTTACTAAAAATTTTTTCTTTAATTTAGCTTCAGATTTGTGATTGGCATAGAAAGTGCTATAAACACGACAGGTTTTTAGAATTATTTAGTTTCTAATGTAATGAACTGACCTGTAAAAGTGGAGGTAAAGAGTGAAACTTGTTAAGACAGTTATTCAGCCTTTCAAGCTTAATGATGTAAAAGATGCGTTACACAGCTTAGGGATTCAAGGTATGACGGTGACGGAAGTCAAAGGTTTTGGACGTCAAAAAGGTCATCATGAAATGTATCGTGGCAGTGAGTATCAGTTAGAATTTATTCCTAAGGTAGAGATTGAAACGGTTGTGAGTGATGATTTGGTTGATAAAGTTGTTGAAACGATTGTTGCAACTGCCCGAACAGGAAAAATCGGGGACGGAAAAATTTTTATCATTCCCATCGGGGATGCGATCAGGATCAGAACAGGGGAAAAAGGTGAGAAGGCGTTGTAATTAAAGTCACTTTTGTATGATGTTGGGTGCATATTTAAAATCTGAATGAAGGAGGTTTTATGGCAGTAGGAACAACAAAGAAATCAGGATGGGCAGTATTCTGGTTTTTACTCGGATTTACGATTTTGGGGAGTGCTGCAATAGGAGCTGGTGCTTTGGGTTTGATTGCAGGATCAGCGATTATTGTGCTTTCCGGATTTGTTTTTAAAGCGGCTCGAAAAGAGGAGGGTCTATGAGAATTATTGGACTTTTATGTATTTTGGGAGGTTGGGTAGTGGCAATGGCAGGTCTATTTCTTACCTCTTCTAATATGGGTCGGGCTATTTTTGCTTGTGCAGGTATCTCGATATCCATTTTTGGAATTTTGGGTATTTTGAATCGTTATTATTTAGCGCGTGCTATATGGAAGAAATAAAAAGGAGAAAAATTTCTATGAGATTTCTAAAGCTTAAAGCGCTAATCCTTTTGGCAACGATAGGGATTGGCCTGTTTTTGTCGTGTGCAGCAGCTGTAAAAGCTGAAGTTGCAATAACAGAGGAACAGTTAAGTAGTGTTAAAGGTCCAGATACGGCTGAAATTGCTGCGAAAGGTGATGCTGGAGCAGAAATGACGGGAACTGCCAATGATGTTACGGTGTCTGATACCAAGAAGGGTTTGTCGATATCAGATTTGGTGAATCAAGTCGGTCAAAATAAAATTGCTATCAATTTTACATGGACCCTGATTTGCGGTTTTATCATTATGTTTATGCAGCCGGGTTTCGCTATTGTGGAAACAGGTTTAATTCGAGCTAAAAATGCAAATCATACCATGATGATGAATTTTATGGTGTATGGTTTGGGTCTTTTCGCTTATTACGTTTGTGGTTTTGCAATTCAAATGGGAGGATGTGCTCCTGTCGCAAATCTGGGAGGACTTTATCCCTTAAACAGCGAACATGTTATTAGTTTCTTAGGGAAACCTTGGGGATTGTTTGGTACCAAAGGCTTTTTCTTGAGCGGAACCTCCTATGATGTAGGTGTCATGGTGATGTTCTTGTTTCAAATGGTGTTCATGGATACCACGACGACAATCGTCACGGGCTCTTGTGCAGAACGTTGGAAATATTCTGCATTCTGTGTTTCCACCATCGGTTTAGGCGCGATCATCTATCCTCTGTTTGGAAATTGGGCATGGGGATGCGGATGGTTGTCACAGCTCGGGGCTAATTTTGGATTAGGCCATGGTTATTGTGATTTTGCAGGATCAGGGGTTGTGCATGCAGTGGGGGGTATTACGGCCTTAGTAGGTGCAATGATACTCGGTCCTAGAATTGGTAAATTCAATAAAGATGGAACGCCTAATGCTATTCCAGGGCATGATTTGATGCTTGTCATGTTTGGATGCTTTATTTTGGCATTCGGATGGTTTGGCTTTAACCCAGGTAGTACGTTGGGGATGTCTGGAAATGGAGCTTTAAGAGCCAGCAGTGTTGCTGTCAATACAATGCTAGCAGGCGCAACTGCTTCTTTCTCTGCACTTCTTTATATGTGGATGCGTTATGGAAAACCAGATTCTTCTATGACGGTCAATGGTCTGCTTGCGGGTTTGGTTGCCATTACTGCGCCTAGCGGGTTTGTGAATCCTTTCGCTGCAGCAGTGATTGGGTGGGTTGCAGGTATTTTGGTTTGTTTATCCGTTGAATTTTTTGATCGCATTCCTAGAATCGATGATCCAGTCGGTGCTTTATCCGTTCATGGTGTCAATGGTCTTTGGGGTGTGATTGCTGTGGGACTCTTTGCTGATGGGCGTAGCAATTACGGTGGTAGTTGGAATGGAGTAGCTGGCGGTGTCAGGGGATTGTTCTACGGAGATGCAGGTCAGCTTGTAGCTCAACTCATAGGTGTTGCAACTTTGCTCGGAGTTGTATTTACAATGTCTTTTGTCTGGAATTGGATTGTGGATGCTGTTGTTGGACAACGTTCCAGTGCAGAAGCAGAAATCGAAGGGCTTGATATTCCAGAAATGGGAGCTCTTTGCTATCCTGATTTTCAACTGAAGGCTGAATAAGAAAGGAGAGTTGTTGTATGTTAGGAACATGGATTGTTTTAATTGTCTCTTTAATTGTTTTCTTTGCTCTTGTTTCTTATAAGCCAGGAAAGAGTATATTTAGCAAGTAATAGAGATGAGATGGATTTGGGGGAGACGTCCCGATGTGATATCGGGGCGTCTTTCCTTTTTCAAATAAAGGAATATAAAGATCATGATCGAAGAGGCTCAGCAGAAACTTAAAGAAGGTTATTTTGAAAAGGCGATAAAGGCTTTTGAAGAATGCATTGTTTCAAATCCTTTACAAGCAGATGCCTATCTTGGTCGTGCTCTTGCCTATTTTCAACTTAAAAATTGGACTGCTGCTCTTTCTGATTTTACCAAAGCTAGAGAACTGGATTCGGATAACTTAGAAAACTGGATTGGTGTGGCAATGAGCCTAGCAATGAGTAATAAAGTTTACGAAGCCATAGACGTTTTTGATACGTTGCTAAAGAATCATCCTAACTATGTCAGAGGCCATGTTCAGCTCGGCTCTCTTTATTATCGTTTGGGCACCATTACAAAAGGTCATCAGCAAATGGAAAAGGCTTTGGCTTCTGACCCGTCCTTGTCTGAAAGAAGAATGATAGAAAAGCTCTACAAGGAGCAAAAAGAGTTAGATAAAAAACGTTTTTACAGGCCTGATTTTGTAGCTTTACGTGAAAAAAATCGCTTGGCTGCTTCAGAAGGGTTACTTCGAAAGATAATTGATTTTTTCCGCAAGAAGAAGTAGAAGAAATAAGAACTTCATAAAACTGCAAGAGGAGATTGAATGGCCTTTTCAATTTCTTCGGCAATGATTTTCTGCACATCGGGTCGATCAATCTTTTTCCCATCGCAATCTGAAATATAAAAAACGTCATAGACTTGTGCCTTTTCAGTGGCAATCTTTGCAAGATGGACATTGAGCCCTAACTTTGAAAATGTTCGAGTGATTTCGTAAAGAAAACCTATTTTGTCATCCGCTTGAATTTCTAAAATACTGGCTCCTAAACTTCCTTCATTGTCAAATTTGATAATAGGTTTATGGCTGAGACGAGGGGTTTCTGAAGTATTCTTCCCCTTGAGAAGTTTTTGAACAGAGGTCTTCTCCTGAATAATGTCCATTAACCCTTGTTCAATTTTTTGGCGGGTTCTTAAATCTAAGAGTCCTTTTTCATATCGATTTTCCAGAGAAAATTTATCCAGAACAATTCCATCTTTCCTTGTGAAAATATTAGCACCTAAAATATTTACTTCCTGACTGGCAATGGTTCCTGCGATTTCTGCAAACAAACCGATATGATCTTTGGTGCAAACAGTTAATTCTGTGGTATTGGTTTTTTCATGATAATTCCATAACATTTGAGGATCTTTTGAAGGCAGGCTTTCAATGGTGTTTAAGTGTTCAAAAATTGTTTCAGGTTGATAAGATTGTAAATAAGCAATAGGTAGCATGTCCAAATGGGCTTTAATTTTCTCTAAAGGAATTTTTTTCTTTAAAAGAATTTCGGTGTAAGATTCTTTAATGGCTTCAACTTCAGAAGGAAGCAAAACTACTTTTTCTTCTAAATACCGTTTGGTTTTATAATAAAGCTCCCAAAGAAGTGCTTCCTTCCATTCATTCCACATTTCCTCCCCTGTGGCCCGTGAGTCTGCATAGGTCAGAAGCTGAAGCGTTCTTAAATTCTCAACATCGCCCATCTTTTTAGCAAAATCAATAATCACTTTTTCTTCAGACAGATCACGTCTTTGAGATAAATGGGCCATGATCAAATGATTTTCGATTTGAAATTTAACGCGATCAGCTTTTTTAGAATCGTACTGCATTCGTTTGAAAATATCATCGGCTACTTTTACACCTTTGATGGAATGATCCTTACCTTGGACTTTCCCAATGTCATGGAGAAATACAGATAAGAAAACCACATCCAAATCTTTTGCTTCTTTTAAAAGTTTGGAAAAACCTTCCAAGCGGGGATCTTTTGTATTTTTGAGTTCATCTAAAAATCCGATGGCTTTCAACGTATGCTCATCCAAAGTATATTTATGGTAAAAATCGTGTTGTACAAAGCAAGTGGCTTTGCCAAATTCAGGGAGATATTTTCCTAAAAGACCTGTTTCGTGCATGGTTCGTAGGGCGTTGATAATATTAGATTCATGTCCCATGAGACTGATAAAAATATCTCTGATTTGAGGAGATGTTTGAATTTTTCGGTTTACCAAATAAAGATGCTCTCGAATTTGTTGAATAACGGCTTGGCTCAATCGATATTGACCTTGAGCACAATAAAGAAAAATTTCAAAAAGTTTTTCGGGATAAGATAAAAATAAAGAAGGGTCTTTGCCTGGAAAAATTTCTTCTTCTGTAAATGAAAAACCATGACGTGCGACAAATTTTTGAGGAAATCGGATTTTAAGTTGGGTTTGTATTTCTTCACCAAAGAGTAGGTTTTTTAGAATCTGTTCGACGTTTCGGGCATGAAGATAATAGTCTTTCATGAAGGCTTCGGACATTTTTGAAATACGCGTGTCCTTATAACCCAAGGCTTTCGCAGCTTTTACTTGAAGGGGAAGACTCAAAATGTCGAAACATTTTTCCATGTCGAAGTGAAGTTCATTTCGTACATGATGAAGGAAATTGAAAGCTCTCTGAATAATTTTAACATCTTTTTTTGAAAGAATGTTTTCTTCGGCCATTTTCTCAAAGCTCTGAACTCCAGTGATAGAGCGGTAAAGCCAAAGAATAGAAATCAGATCTCGAAGTCCTCCAACGCCTTCTTTGATATGGGGCTCTTGAAGGTAAACGGTGTTTTTAAATTTTTCATGTCTTAATTTTATTTCTTCAACCTTTTTAGCTACATAAGAAGAAACATCTTTTGAGAGACATTGGGACTGAAACATTTTTTGAAATTCGTCAAAATGCTGGGGGTCTCCGCACAAAAATCGTGCCTCCATCATGGCGGTTCTGGATTTAAAATCACGTGCACCTTCTTCGATGGTTTCGGGAATGGTTCTGACAGAATGCCCGACTTTAAATCCAAGATCCCATAAAAGATAGAGGACTCTTTTTACAAGATCATCTTGTCCGGGTTCATGCTTTTTTTTGATCAAAAACAAAAGGTCAATGTCTGAATAAGGGTTTAATTCTTGGCGTCCATACCCACCCAAGGCAATCAGGGTAAATTTAGGATAGAGTTTTTTGGGCTCGAGCTCTTTTTGAGCAAAATCAAAAAGATGTTTAATTAAAACATCCATCACATTGCTTCTGTCTCGAATGAGCTGTGGCCCGTCAGTCCCTGAGCGATGGGCCATCAGAAGTCGATGATTTTCTATTTTAAGAAAATTTTTAAAAAGATGTATCCAGTCTTGTTGTGTTGAGTTGGGATCAACTTGTAATTTTGTTTCGGCGTGTTTGAGGATTTTTTCTAATGTTTTCATAATTATCTTCTTTTTATGGGATGCGCTTCATGCTTTTTCGTCTACTACAACGCCTTTAGTCAATTTGTAATTTTCTATTTTTTTCCGTAGTGTAGCACGGTTCATTCCTAAGAGTTGTGCTGCTTTTAATTGATTGCCTTGAGTTTGAGTTAGCGCAAGTTTAATAAGTTCTTTCTCAATGTCATTCATGATCTCGCTTTGCTGATTTTTAACTTGAGCCGTTAAAATACATTGAAAAATAGATCGAGCAATTTCCTGAAGATTTGAGCTTTCTGCTTTAGGAATAGAAGTGTTCCCTTCTTGCAGTAGAATGTCTTCAGGTAAAATAAGGTCGCTTTTAGCTGTAATGGCGGCCCGTTTAAGAGTGTTTTCAAGTTCTCGAACATTACCAGGCCAAGAATAATTTTTGAGAATTTCTAAGGCTTTAGGAGCAAATCCTCTTAAATTTTTATTAAATTCAAGTGAGAATCTTTTTAGGAAATAATGACAGAGATCAGGAATATCTTCTTTTCTTTCTCTCAAAGGAGGTAAAAAAAGTGTGATGGT
Organism: Candidatus Auribacterota bacterium; assembly: GCA_041906865.1. Taxonomy (GTDB): domain Bacteria; phylum Auribacterota; class JACPWU01; order JACPWU01; family JACPWU01; genus CAZXEQ01. Next base: position 6,210 of record JAYRIK010000031.1, on the reverse strand, counting down.
GTTCAGTCGATAAAAAAGATCTTCTCTAAATTTGTCTTCTTTAAGTGCTTCTTCCAAGTTTTTATTGGTGGCTGTAATGATTCGAACATTTGCACGGATAGTTTCAGAACCTCCCACACGTTGAAACTCTTTTTCTTGAATGACACGTAGAAGCTTGGCTTGAGTGGCGGGAGTGAGATCCCCAATTTCATCCAAGAAAATGGTTCCTCCTTCGCATTGCTCAAACTTGCCAACGCGTTGAGTATAAGCCCCTGTGAAAGCTCCTTTTTCATGACCGAAGAGTTCACTTTCAAGTAGTGCTTCTGGAATCGCTGCACAGTTGACAGGCAAAAATGGCTTGTCCTTCCTTAAACTATGGTGATAAAGGGCTCTTGCGACCAGTTCTTTACCTGTTCCACTTTCTCCTCTAATGAGAACGGTGACGTCTTTTGTGGCAATTTGTCCGATCATTTTATAAATTTCCTGCATTTTTCGAGAGGATCCCACAATAAGATCTTGTTCTAGATTAATGATGCTGTCGGGTTTAAAGGTTACCTTTTGATGCATGGAAACTCGTGCATGAATGGCTTTTCGGATGAGTTCTTTTAATTCATGTGATTCAAAAGGTTTTAAAATATAATCGAAAGCGCCTCTTTTCATCGCTTCAATGGCAGTTTGTGTGGTTCCAAAGGCGGTCATCAAGATAATCGGGAGTTTTTCATCTATTTGCTTAATATCTCGCAAGGCTTCAAGCCCACTAGAATGCTCCATTCGAATATCCATGAGAATGGCATCCGGAGCAGATTGCAAAGTCATCTCCATGGCTTCTTTGCCTGAAGAAGCGTTGAGTATTTCATAATCTTCTTCTTCCAGCATTCGACTGATGGAATAGCGAATGGCTTCATCATCATCAACAATCAAAACTTTGTGCGACATAGTTTCCCTTTTAAAGCATTTAGTATAACAGTCATTTGTTGTTAACAAATCGTACTTCGTTCAAAGGAATTTCATGAAGGGTTTTTCTTTTGCGAAATACAAATCACAATATACGAATTACTGTCTTTGTGCTTCTACTTGACTTTGAGCCCGTTTTCTTTTAGATTTTTACAGGTTTTGTTCAGAAAACAAGAAGAAAAAGTAGGCATTGATTGAAGATTGGGGTTTTGGGGTCTGGTAAAGGTTCAAATTTTGAAGCCATTTTGAAGGCTATTCAAGATGGAAGACTACAGGCTAACATAGGTGTTGTTATTTCTGATGTGGCCGACGCTTTAATTTTAGAAAAGGCAAAGAAAGCTAAAATTCCCGCTTATTATCTTGCTCCAGGAAAGTATCGAACGTTTTTAGAGCCTGCTGTTGAAGCTACGTACATCCAATGTCTTAAAGAGCATGACGTTGAATGGATCGTTCTTGCAGGATTCATGCGCGTTTTAAAGAAGAGATTTTTTGAAGCTTTTCCAGAGCGGGTGATTAATATTCATCCCTCCCTTTTACCTGCTTTTGCGGGTTTAGAGGCTTGGCGTCAGGCTTGGGATGCGAGAGCATCCGTTTCAGGATGTACGGTTCATTTTGTGGATGAAGGGATTGATACAGGTCCCATTATTTTGCAAGAATCAGTGAAAATTGCAGAGTGTCATTCAGCAGAAGAAGTTCATCAAAAGATTCAAGAAATAGAGCATCGTCTTTATCCAGAAGCTTTGAAATTGCTTTTGGAAAATGATTTTGAAATTAAAAATCGTAAGGTGCTCATTCGACGCCGGGGGACGTCATGACTTTAGAATTAATCAGCGAAGATGTAAAAACACTTCGCATGAAAATGTTGAAGGTTCATGATCTTTTACATGAGAAATATGGGAAACAGTCTCATAATGGGAAAACAAGTCCCTTAGATGAATTGATTCTCAATATCCTGTCTTTGAATACGACTGAAACGCATGCTCATCAAGCGTTTGATCAGTTAAAGAAGAAATTCAAAGGTTGGGAGAGAGTGATGATTGCACCTACAGAAGATATTGCAGTCATTATTCAAAAGGGAGGGCTTCATAGAACTAAGGCTTTGCGCATCAAAAGAATTTTAAGAAAGATTTTTAAGGATCAGGGAGCTCTTTCTTTAGATTTTTTGAAGAAAGAAGATACGAAACAAGCCATGAAGTATTTGCTTTCCCTGAAAGGGATTGGATCTCAAACAGCTAGTTGTGTACTGCTTTACGGGCTTAATCAGCCTGTGATGCCTGTAAATGTTCATGTAGAACGTGTTGCAAAAAGATTAGGTTGGGTTTGGCATCAGGCAAATTTAAGTCAAACACAAGAGGTTTTTGATCAGACAACACCACGTTATTTGGTGAGGTCTCTTTATGATGCATTGATGAAACATGGAAAGGTGAGTTGTAAGCAGAAAAAACCCTGTTGTTCAAATTGTAGTGTTCGCGTTTGTTGTGATTATTATGAGAGAAAGGTAAAAGCATGAAATTAAGATTAGGATTACCCAAAGGAAGCCTTCAAGAGTCAACAATGATTATGTTCAAAAAAGCGGGTTATGATATTCGCGTTGCTGAACGATCGTATAAACCTTCCATTAACGATGAAGAAATCGAAGTGATTTTAATCCGCGCTCAAGAAATGTCTCGTTATGTGGAGTCTGGTGTTTTAGATTGTGGTTTGACAGGAAGAGATTGGGTTGTTGAAAATGAATCGGATGTTAAAGAAGTGACGGAACTCATTTATGCCAAGCAAGGTCTTCGTCCTGTACGTTGGGTTTTAGCTGTTCCCAATGATTCTTCTATTAAAAGCGTAAAAGATTTACAGGGGAAAAAGATTGCAACGGAGGCAGTCAATTTAACCCGTCAATATTTAGCCAAACATGGTGTGAAAGCGGATGTAGAGTTTTCATGGGGAGCCACTGAAATTAAGGCTCCGGAATTGGTGGATGCCATTGTAGAGTTGACGGAAACAGGATCTAGTCTTCGTGCGAATAATCTTAGAATTGTGGAAACAGTTCTAGAATCGACGACTCGATTTATTGCAAATAAAAAATCTTGGGAAGATCCTTGGAAACAAAAGAAAGTCCAGACCATGGCGCTTCTTTTGAAAGGGGCCTTGGAAGCAGAAAAAATGGTGGGCGTGAAAATGAATGTGCCTGCTGATAAGTTGGATGTGATTACGGAGGCATTACCCGCTTTAAAAGAACCTACGATTTCTGAACTTCGAAAGAAAGATAAGAAACAGAACTGGTTTGCTTTGGAAATTGTGGTGGAAGAAAAAATTATTCGTAATCTCATTCCTAAATTAAAGGAAATGGGCGCGGAAGGGATTATTGAATATCCTTTGAATAAAGTGATATACTAACAGCCTTATAATCATTAAGTTTATCAAAGAAGAAGGAGGAGTAAACATCATGCCTTGTGGTCGCAAGAAAAGAAAAGCAAAGATGAATAAGCATAAAAGAAAAAAGAGAAGTCGAAGAGATCGTCATAAGAAGTAATTTTTACCAGGCCATTCATTAGTATGAATGGATTTATGTAGGCCAGTACTATGAGAAACAAAGGATTTTTCTAATGAATAATTATAATTATGGATACTTTGTTTCTCATTGGTAAAACCCCTGACTCTGGAGAAATCTTTTCTAGAGCAGGGGTTTTTTTATTGATCCATTCTAAATAAAACGTGTATTGGGAATTGTATATTGTGGATGGTAGAGCGCATAAATTTTTTAATTTTTCTTTTTTGAGACATTATCTCCGAATCACAATTAGCCTTTTTTGTTTTCTCCTAAGTGCTTCCTTTATTTTTTCAGAGGGTCCTGAAACTGTTTCTTCTCCTTTAGAAGCGGATGCCTATTCTCACTTTTGCAGAGGCGTTCTTTATGAACGAGATAAAGAATGGCAAAAGGCTCTTCAAGAGTTTCAAGAAGCTTTAAAATACGATCCTAAAGCGGGTGGGATTTATCTTAAATGTGGAGCCCTTTTTCTTAAGCTCAAGAAAGTAGACCAGGCCATTTTAGAATTTCAAAAGGCGCTTGGAGCTTCTTATGAAATTCCCTACATGATTCATTTTCTTTTAGGGGTAGCCTATCATTCTAATCAACAATGGGATCAGGCTATTATCGAATATCAAAAGGCCATTGTGCTTGAACCCACGTATGTGGGTTCTTACGTTTCTCTAGCAGACCTATATTATCAACGCTCTGATCTTTTGAGCGCGCAAGCCTATTTGGAAAAAGGGGTTGGGCAAATGCCAGATATGCCGGTCCTTTGGTTTAAACTCGGATTGATTTATGGGAAAGAAAAGAAATTTAAAGAGGCCATTGATGCTGTTAAAAAAGCGGTTAATCTTAAAGAACATTGGATGGAAGCGCGCTTAAGTCTTGCTCTTTTTTATGAAGCTGCAGAAGAAAAAAATATGGCACTTCATGAATACGAAGAGGTTTTAAAAATTGCACCGCTGAATATTCCTGTTTATCGCCGTATGGCAACCCTTTATCATGCGCAAGGTGAAACCGAAAAGGCTGAAAAAATTTATCAACTTTTAAAAGATCTTTATCCAGAAGATGCCATCAACTTTGTTGCTTTGGGATATTTGGCTGTTAAAAAGGGGAAACCAGAGGCTGCTATTCAGATTTTGGAAGAAGCTCGAGCAAAAAAAGTAAGTTCCATAGAACTTTATTTTTTGCTGGGATTGGCCTATGAGGCTAAGCAATCTCTTGCAAAGGCTGTGGAAATTTATAAACAGGGGATGCAACTCTATGGAGAAAATGATCAGTTGAATTTTCATATTGGGAACTGTTTTTATGAACAGGGACAAATGATGCAAGCCGAAACTTTTCTTCAAAAGGCGATACAATTAAATCCTAAAAATGCTGACGCTTTGAATTGCTTAGGGTATCTTTGGGCTGATCATGGACTTCATTTAAAAGAAGCCATTGAGCTGATTAAAAGGGCACTTGCTTTGGAGCCTAGTGATGCGGCTTATCTGGATAGTTTGGGCTGGGCCTACTATAAATCTAAAATGCTCAAAGAATCGATAGAGGCTTTGAAAAAATCTGTGCAGTTGATGTCGGATGATGCTCTGATCAGATCTCATTTAGGAGATGCTTATTTTGAAAATGGACAATGGTCGGAGGCTTTAATCGAATGGGGAAAATCGCTTGAATTTAATCCAGCTAATGAAAGTCTTAAGAAAAAAGTAGAAGAAATTCTTAAAAAACAATCCAATCAATATAATGAAAAAAACAGTCACTCTTAAATCTTACGCAAAAGTTAACCTTTTCCTGGAAATTGTTGGGAAAAGACCGGATGGCTATCATGATTTGGAAACACTTTTTCAGGAAATCAGTTTGGCCGATGATTTGACCCTGAGCATTCTAGAAAAACCTGAAATACAGATTCAAACGGATTCTTTGGATATTCCGACGGACAGAACTAATTTAGTCTACCGTGCTGCAGAGGTTTTTTTTAAAGAGACAGGTATTTTAAAAGGGGTTCAAATTCATTTAGCAAAAAGAATTCCGGTGGGAGGTGGTTTGGGTGGAGGCTCTAGCAATGCGGCTGCAACTTTAAAAGGCTTAGAACAACTTTTTAGTGTTTCTTTACCTCAAACAAAAAGTTTAGAGATGGCTAAAGGTTTGGGTGCTGATGTTGCCTTTTTCTTGAAAGGGGGCGCAGCAATGGGGTATGGCATTGGGGAAAAGCTAGAACCTTTGAAAAAGCAAAAATCTTTTTTCCTGATTCTTATCAATCCGGGATTTAAAATTTCAACAGCAGATGTCTATCGAAGTTTAAAATTAAATTTTGCTCAATCCTGTCATAAAGCTTCTTCGATGAAAGAAGCGTTTAATCAAGGTGATATTGAGGCAATTGGAGAAAATCTTTTTAATCGATTGGAAGAGCCTGTCTTTGAAAAGTTTCCCTCATTAATTAAAATAAAAAATCTTTTAAAAGAGGCTGGCAGTTTTGGGGCTTTGCTTTCAGGAAGTGGTTCCACGCTTTTTGGAATTACAACAGATGAATCAAAAGCACTCATGATCAAAAAGGTTGTAGAAAATGGTTTGGGTGAAAAATGTTGGACTGCAGTGTGTCAAACATTGTGATATAATGTTTGGGAGTTGATTCGTATTTAACATGGGAGACAAGCCATGGAAATCACTGAAGTCAAAGTCTACATTAAAAACTCCAAAGACAGTAAACTCAAAGCTTTTGTAACTGTTACATTTGATGATGTTTTTGTCGTCCATGATCT
>JAYRIK010000030.1:0-2167 GCA_041906865.1 Candidatus Auribacterota bacterium | reverse complement strand
TGATGTAAATTATGGAGGAACAGGTCGTATTTTTGATTGGAGTTTAGTTCAACCCTTTAAAGAAATAGGTAAACCTCTTATTTTGTCAGGTGGGTTAACCATTCAAAATGTTGAACAAGCTTTACAGCAAGTAAAGCCCTATGCAGTTGATGTTTGTAGTGGTGTAGAGAGTCAACCTGGCAAAAAAGATCATCAAAAAATTTTGGAATTTATAAAAAAAGTAAAAAACTTTTAAATGAACGACATTAGATATGAAACTCATTAATCAATATCCTGATTCTCAAGGTCATTTTGGTGATTATGGCGGTAAGTTTGCACCAGAAACATTGATGACGGCTTTGGAAGAGTTAGAGCATGAATACATTCGCGCTCAAGATGATCCTGATTTTCAAAAGAAGTTTCAGTATTATTTAGAAGAATATGTGGGGCGTCCTACACCTCTTTATTATGCAGAACATTTATCTAAAGAGTTAGAGTGTCGTATATATCTCAAACGTGAAGATTTATGTCATACAGGTGCTCATAAGATTAATAATACGCTGGGTCAGATTCTTCTGACTCAAAGAATGGGGAAAAAACGTGTCATTGCTGAGACAGGGGCAGGGCAGCACGGAGTTGCTACTGCGACAGTTTCTGCTTTATTTGGATTAAAATGCACGGTTTATATGGGTTCTGAAGATATGCAGAGACAAGCTCTGAATGTTTTTAGAATGAAATTATTAGGGGCAGAGGTTATTCCGGTTGAAACAGGTTCTTGTACGTTAAAAGATGCTATTAATGAAGCAATGAGAGATTGGGTAACAACCGTACGCACTTCTCATTATATTTTGGGTTCTGTGGCAGGGCCTCATCCTTTTCCCATGATTGTAAGAAATTTTCAACGAGTGATTGGGAAAGAAGCACGTGAACAGATTCTTCAAAAAGAGGGAAGACTTCCAGATCTTTTAGTTGCTTGTGTGGGTGGGGGCTCAAACTCTATTGGACTCTTTTATGAATTTTTGGAGGATGCTTCTACTCAAATGATTGGTGTTGAAGCAGGAGGATTAGGGGTCAAAACAGGACTTCATGCTGCTCGGTTTTCAGGAGGTTCTGTCGGAGTTTTTCAAGGATCAAAAAGTTATGTTCTTCAAAATAAAGAAGGGCAAATCTTAACCACTCATTCTATTTCAGCTGGCTTAGATTATGCAGGCGTAGGACCGGAACATAGTTTTTTAAAAGATTCTAAGCGGGTGAAATATGTTTCAGTTAAAGATAATGAAGCCTTGTCTGCTTTTTCCACATTGGCTCGATTTGAGGGAGTGATTCCTGCGTTAGAGTCTGCCCATGCCATTGCCCATCTTTTTAAAATGAAGAAAAAAGATCGTCAAGGAAAGTTGATCATTGTGAATTTGTCAGGGCGAGGGGATAAAGATGTAGAGGTTGCATCAAAAGCAATATCAAAAATGAAGGTTAAATAAATTCGTTTTACATGCAAATTTTCAAAACTGAAAAATAAAATGACTCGAATCGAAGAAAAATTTAAAACTTTAAAAGACCAAAACAAAAAAGGTTTTGTGGCTTATATTACAGCGGGAGATCCTCGTTTAGAAATCACACATAAACTTGTACATTCATTTGCAGAGTTGGGTGTTGATTTTATAGAATTAGGAATCCCTTTTTCTGATCCTTTGGCCGATGGGGTTGTCAATCAGCTTGCGACCATGCGCGCCTTAAAATCTGGAACAACAGTTCGGAAAATTTTAGATCTTGTAAAAAAAATCAGAAAAAGCTCTGATGTCCCTCTTATCCTTTTTACGTATTTAAATCCCATTTTACAATATGGTTTAGAATCTTTTGCCAAGAATGCCCAAAAAGCAGGTGTTGATGGAGTTTTAACTTTAGATCTTCCTCCTGAAGAAGCAGAAGATTATAAGAGAATCTTGGAAAAGAATGATTTAAATGTGATTTTTCTTGTTACTCCAACCAGCTCTGACGAACGCATTAAAAAAATAGCTTCTATGAGTTCTGGATTTATTTATTGTGTTTCGAGAACGGGTGTCACGGGAGCTCAAAAAGAAATGCCTAAAGATGTTCCTGACATCATATCAAAAATACGTCAGTTTTCTAAACTTCCTATTGCCATTGGATTTGGCATTTCAAAGCCAGATCAAGTGAAACAGTTATCTCA
>JAYRIK010000029.1:0-1517 GCA_041906865.1 Candidatus Auribacterota bacterium | reverse complement strand
TAGCATCTGTTTCTATATTGAGAGGACCTTTTGAAATAGTTTGGGATCCTAATGATCTCGTAGATCTTATTTTTTCATCAACTTTTGCCCAATCCCTAAATCCACTTTTCCCTGTCAAAGGAGCTCTACAAATCCCCTGATAGATAGCTGTTTTTCCAACAAGTCCATCTATTCCTTTTGTCTTAAAGAATTCTTCAAAATATTCTCTAACCATTTGTGCATACTCATCTCGATGGGCTTCAAGTTCATCAATGACATCCACTACATAACGAAACACAACATATTGATAAGGATTTGGGCCATATTGAAAATCTCTCGCCCATTTACCAAATTTACTAAACGCCTTAATCCTCGCTTGAGCTGATTGATAGGCTAGCTGAATCATTTGTTCCTGATCCAATCCTCTCTCTTTTGCATAAAGAAGATCTAAATAGACAATGTCTGCTAAAGCAGATACTCCTGCTTTTAATTTATCCAAAGGGGGTCGAGGTAAAACTTTCTTTTTGCCTACTTTCTCACTCAAAATACGATTTGCTTCTTCTCCAAACACAAGATCTTGCAGTCCATAAAGAAGAGATCGACCAGTACGACCTTGACTTGCATTCCATCGAATTAATGCAAATTCAGCTTCATTTTGTCGATGAGGGAGAAGTTTTGATTTGAGATAGGTAATAAATTCTTCTGCTATATCCTTGTCATCGCGAGCGACCTCTGGAAGCGTGGCGGTAGCGACACTTTGTGTTAGATTGCCACGGTCGCTATGCTCCCTCGCAATGACAAACTCTTGATAAAGCCTTCTAATCTCTTTCCCAACACCCCTTAGATAAGTATGGGGATTGAGAGCAACCGTTTTAAGATTATTGCGACCAGGAAGTGCTTTAGGATTTTTTCTGAAATGCCCTTCACCCAATTCATGAAAGAGGGCAATGGGATCTTTTAAAATTTTTTCAGAAAGATATAAAATCTTTCCATTTGAGAAACCTCTAACTGCAGATCCAGATTTAATTACTTTTATTTCTGTGGCCGAAAGAAAAGAAAGGAAATAATTTCTTACAGAAGAACCTTCAGGAATAAATTGATCAAACTTTCTTTTGGCTTCTTCATCCAATCCATCCACCCATCCATCGAATGAAAAAGTTTTCGTCTCTCCTGTTAACTCTGCTTGTGCAAGGTTTCCTTCCTTATCATAAAGCAGCGCATTCCCTATCGTAAAAGTCATAACACCCTTTGACTCTGTCGCTGTAATTGATCCCGTTGCAACTGTCTTACCACCAGAATCCAAAAATAATTTCCCCATGAGGCCACCATCGGCTTCTTGATCATCAGACCAAGAACCTGATTTTTTACGTAACACACCCATTTTAGCTCCATAAAAAGTATCCGTAGGCATCATGCTTGCCCACCATTCTGCAAGCAATGTTGTAGGAACAGTTTCAAATTTAATCTCGTTTGATTCCAAAAATCGTTTTGGAATCTTGCCTATATTAGGTGTATCACAAATGACATATCCTCCGACT
>JAYRIK010000028.1:0-10102 GCA_041906865.1 Candidatus Auribacterota bacterium | reverse complement strand
AGACCTCTGGCAACTCTCTTTCTAATCTCACTCGCAGAAATCCCAATAGGAAGCATCTCAATCAAATGTTGTGTCAAGGCGCTCACAGTTTGAGGAGGTAAATGCAAAGATTTTTCATCTTTTTCACGAAGAGAAAAGTTAGGTCGATTCAAAAAAGCAAATTGACATAACTCCACCAGTTCCTCTATTCGATGCCACCCATGCATTTCAAACAGCGTATCTCCTCCTGCAATAAAGAAAAATAAATCATCAGGAGATTTCTTAATAAAATATTCTACCGTGTCAATGGTATAAGAAGGAGCTGGCCGATCTAATTCAAAACTCGAAACTTCAAAGAAAGGATTACCTTCAATAGCACACTCCACCATTTTTAGCCGTTGAAGGCCTGGCGTCACATTCACAAAGCGTTTGTGTGGAGAACAAGCGCTTGGAATAAAAATGACTTTGGCTAGTCCTAATCTCTGTCTTGCTTCCTCAGCTAAAATGAGATGTCCATAATGTACCGGATCAAATGTACCACCGAATAAACCTATTTTCATAAAAACAAACTACTGCCTTTCTATTTTCTTAACTGTCCATTTCCTCTTACAAGATATTTATAACTCGTAAGTTCTTTCAATCCCATCGGGCCACGCGCATGAATTTTATCTGTGCTAATACCAATCTCTGCTCCAAAACCAAATTCATATCCATCTGTAAAACGAGTGGAAACATTATGATAAACACAAGCTGCATCGACTTCATTCAAAAAAGTTTCTGCATGCTTTTTATTTTCCGTCACAATGGTATCTGAATGCATGGACCCGTAATGATTAATATGATGAATGGCTTCTTGAAGGTCTTTTACAATCTTCACAGACAAAATCATATCCAAATATTCTGTAGTCCAATCTTCTTCGGTTGCTTTTTTAAGATCTGGAACAATCTCACACGTTTGAGCACAACCGCGTATTTCAACATTTTGTTTTTTTAATACATTTATAATTTGAGGCAAAAATGTTTTCTTTAACTTTTCATGAATCAAAAGGGTTTCTGCAGCATTACAAGTCGCAGGTCTTTGAGTCTTGGCATTGACAGAAATAGCTTCAGCCATTTTTAAATCAGCTGAATCATCTATAAAAACATGACAAACTCCTTTGTAATGCTTAATCACAGGAATCAAAGACTCTTCGGCAACAGCTCGAATTAAACTCTCCCCTCCTCGAGGGATCACCAAATCAATATATTGATTTAATTTCAAAAGTGCTCGAACTGCTTCTCGATCAGTGGTCTCAATCACTTGAATGGTCGAGCTAGGAACATTACATTTTAAAAGCGCTTTCGTGAGAATATGCGCCAATGCCTTATTGGTATAAATCGCTTCGGAACCTCCACGCAAAATAACAGCATTGCCTGATTTAAAACAAAGAGCCGCTGCATCGACAGTCACATTAGGACGTGATTCATAAATAATGGCAATAACACCGATAGGGACACGAACTTTTTGAATCTGCATTCCATTAGGTCTATCCCATGATTCAAGCTCTTCACCGACAGGATCCTCAAGTGCAGCTACTTGTCTTAATCCTTCACTCATCAATCGAACACGTTTTGCATCTAATTTCAACCTATCTAAAAGAGCCCCCGAAAGTCCTTTTTTCTTTCCTTCTTCCAAATCTTTCTCATTTTCCAAATGAATTTGATCAAAAGATTCATCTATCAACTCTGCCATCATAAGCAAGCAGCGATTTTTATCTTCAGCTTTTAACTGAGATAAAACGCGTGAGGCTTCTTTTGCTTTTTGCCCAACCGTTTCAATATAAGATTTGATATCCATAATTTCTCACAAAACAAGCTTTTACAAGTTTCTATAGTCTCCAAAGGAGATAGTCCCCGTCAGGGGATACGAATGATCATTTTTAAAGTATAACCAACTCATCTCTATGTATAATTTCTTTTATTTTTTTTAAATGATCTTTGCTTTTATTCATCATTTTTCCTAATTCGTCGGAAGAACAGTGAATGACACCTCGAGCAATTTCCTGCCCTGCAAGGTTCAACAAATTTACCGTATCTCCTGTACTGAACGAACCTCGTACTTCACGAATGCCTGGAATTAACAAACTTTTTTCCTTTTCACAAATAGCTGAAACAGCCCCATCATCCAAAATTAAAGTTCCTTGAGGTTTCACAAAATGAGCAATCCAACGTTTTTTTCCGGATAATTTTTCTCTTTTAGGAGCAAATAAAGTACCCACCGGCTGATATTCAAAAATTTCGCGTAGAACTCCCTTTTTCAAGCCATTGGCAATCATCATCAGTTCACCCGAACGCATCACAATTCTAGCAGCCTGAAGCTTTGTCTGCATGCCTCCAATGCCTTTCCAATCTTTGGCCTGAAGCGCATGACTCTCTAAGTCTTTCCCAATTTCTCCTACAAAAGAAACAACTTCTCCTTCTTTTAAAAAACCATCCTTGTCCGTTAAAATAATTAATAAATCTGATTTAATTAAATTTGCCACAAGAGCCGAAAGCTGATCATTGTCTCCAAATTTAATTTCATCGACTGAAACGGTATCATTCTCATTCACAATGGGAATCACATTTTCAGACAAAAGAGACTCAAATGTGTTCTTAATATTGATGTGACGTCGACGTTCTTTTAAATCCTCTGCTGTCAGTAAAATCTGGGCAATGCGAAGGTCATGTTTTGAAAAAGCCTGATGATAAAAATGCATCAGCTGACCTTGTCCAATAGCAGCTGCCGCTTGTAAACGAGGTAATTCTTTCGGTCGTTTTTTAAGCCCTAAAGACTCCAGTCCCGCCACAATAGCACCCGAGCTAACCAGCACTACTTCTTTTCCTAACTTTGAAAGCCAGGCCAATTCTCCCGCAATTCGTTCGATAGAGGTGCTATTCAAACACCCCTTTTCGTCTACCAAAAGTTTGGTTCCAACCTTCACTACAACTCTTTTGACGCTTTTTAAGAATTTTTCACGCATAACGCTTTTGCCTTTGCAAGTTCCGCAATTAAAGGCCCCATTCCTTCTGATTTAACAGCAGAAATCGGAATAATGGTTTCCTTTGGAAAACGTTTCTTAAAAATTTTTAAATTCTCATCAGACCCGGGTAAATCCATTTTGTTTGCAACAAGACTTCTGGGTCTTTTGATTAAAAGAGGATCATAACATTCAAGTTCTTTTAATAAAATTGAAAAAGCCTCATCCGGTTTTTGAAGAGCTGACTCAGACATATCGAACACGAAAAGCAAATAATAAGTTCGTGTCAAATGCCTCAAAAACTCAAGACCCAAACCCACATTTTCATGAGCTCCTTCAATCAAACCTGGCATATCTGCAAGAACCAAATCGCACATGGGATCTAATCTCAAAACACCTAAAACAGGACTCAGTGTTGTAAAAGGATAATTGGCCACTTTTGACTTTGCTTTAGAAAGCTTATTCAGCAATGTCGACTTTCCTGCGTTGGGAAACCCTACAAGTCCAACCTCTGCAACCAAACGAAGCTCTAAAAAGAGGCGCCTTTCTTCTCCATCTTCACCGGGCTCAGATTCACGCGGAACCTGATGGGTCGAAGTTGCAAAATGAGCGTTCCCACGTCCTCCTTTTCCACCTTTGGCCGCAACAAAGGTCATTCCATCCTGATTTAGATCACAAAGAACTTCTGAATCCGTATCAAGTTTAACCCAAGTTCCAACAGGCACTTTTAAAATAGTATCTTCACCATCTGGACCTGCTTTGAGGCCCCCTTTGCCATGTACACCACGCTCTGCCTTAATCAAAGGTTTATATCTAAAATCAATCAGTGTCGTCATGTTTCGATCCGCCTGAAGAATCACACTTCCACCATCACCCCCATCTCCACCATCGGGTCCACCCTTAGGGACATATTTTTCACGACGAAAGCTAACACAACCACTTCCTCCATCGCCTGCCTTCACTTCTATAAAAACTTGATCTATGAACATGATTTAGTCATCGGTCTTCAGTCGCCGGTCTCCAGTAAAAGATAAAATTTTAGTCTCCCGTTACGGATTTTAGAAAAAGCTATTTCAAGCGAGTATTATACCATCAACATTTCAAATAAAAACGAATACCAAGAAAAAGACAGAAAAATCAGTAAGCTACTAGAAAATCCTTGAAAGAGAAGTTTGCTCAAAAAGCCTAAGATGCGCGACGCATACGAGTGACTGCGGAGGCGTACGTTTAATAGTACGCCGCACAAAGGAACGAAGTGTGTAACAAAGCAGATTGGGCTTTTTCAGCAAACTATTAGGAATTACTTACTGGAAGAGGATGAATGCTAACCCTTTTCTTTTTTGGGTCATTACCTTCAAAAGCGACAATGCCATCAATACGGGCAAAGAGTGTATCGTCGGAACCAATGCCTACATTCAAACCAGGTTTAAGGCGTGTACCTCTTTGACGAACCAAGACAGAACCACCGGTAACAAATTGACCTGCGTATCTCTTTACACCTAGACGTTGGGCATTGCTATCACGTCCGTTTCTTGATGAACCTTGACCTTTTTTATGTGCCATACAAAACTCCGTAGATCGACTTAAATATATTATATTCGTTTAAAAATTAAGCGACTTTAACTGACTCTATTTTAACCACACTATACTTCTGGCGATGACCTACTTTGCGACGATAACCTTTTCGTCTTTTATACTTAAAAGCAATAATCTTTTCGCCTTTAGTTTCTTTAACTAATTTTCCTAATACCTTTGCTTCCTTAACGATAGGTGTACCAATTTTTACTTTTCCATCTTGAGAAATCAGAAGAACCTTATCGAAAAGAATCTCATCACTAGAAGCCTTAGGCAAAAGCTCTATTTCAAGAACATCTCCCTCTTGAACTTGATACTGTTTGCCACCTGTTTCAATAATTGCGTATGTTAAGCTCATAAAACCCTCGAAAGTTGGCCATCACTATAAAAAGTTATCCCTTCCTTGTCAAGGAAAAGAGTAGAAAATCTTTCCCCCTCATTCAGGATCACAAAATCCTATTTTTAATACACAATTTTATAATGATCGATTTGAATCTCTAAATCCTTCTCAATCTTAATATTTCCCTTTAAGGCTTTTTCAATAGGAATAAGAAGTTGTTTATGTTCTGTTAAAAGCTTCTCAGCAACTTTAGGATGAAGAATGATTTTGATCATTTCCACTTTTTTCTTAGCAACAATATTTCTTGCTTCACGAATAACTTCAAGAATAATACTGGTCCCTGATTTAATAGTTCCAAGACCTGTGCAAACAGGACAAGCTTCATAGAGTTGTTTATTGGTGCTCTCCTGAACACGTTGACGTGTCATCTGTACAAGCCCAATCTCACTGATGGGAAGAATATTTGTCTTCGCTTTATCTTTACGCAAGGCCATACGCAACCGCTGCAAAACTTTCATTTGATCACGCTTGGATTTCATATCAATCAAATCAATAATGACGATACCTCCGACATTGCGTAATCTCAATTGTTTGGCCACTTCTTCAACGGCTTCCATATTGGTGTCTAGAATGGTCTCTTCCAAATCACTTTTACCGACATTTCTTCCAGAGTTCACATCAATGGCCACCAACGCTTCTGTTTGCTCAATAATTAAATAGCCTCCTGTTTTGAGCCAAACTTTGCGATCAAAAATTTTTTTAATTTCTTTCTCTATTCCCAAATGTTCGAAAAGAGGCTCAATCCCTGAATAAAGTTCGACCTTCGATCTTAAGCGGGGAAATACAGCGCTCACAAATCTCATAATCTTCCGATATTCATCACGCGAATCTACAATCAACTTCTCAACCAATTCTGTAAAAGCATCTCGAATGGTTTTTAAAACCAAATCATATTCCACATGCAATGCACTTGGAGCAGGATACTCTTTAAATCGATGTTCAATCTTTTTCCATAAACTGATCAAATAGCGAATATCTCTTAAAAAATACTTTTTGTGCATTTGATCACCCACAGTACGAATAATAACTCCCATATTTTCAGGAAGTCGTATCGACCAGAGGATTTCCCGTAAGCGAGAACGCTCAGGTTTATCCATAATTTTGCGCGAAATTCCTCGACGAGGATCATCTGGAAGCATCACCAAGTAACGACCGGGAAGACTGATATTGGTAGAAAGTCTCACGCCTTTCGTTCCAATGGGATCTTTAATCACTTGAACAATGAGCTCTTGCCCAGGCTTGACCAACTCATCAATGGAAGCCTTTTTCTGAGGACGTTCGGGTTGTTTATGATGTGCATGAGGATGGGGATGAGCCTCATTTACCTCTTCTTCCATTTCCTCATCTAAAATATCTCGATAGGCTTCGGATGGATTCAAAATATCTGAAACGTGAAGAAATCCATTTTTCTCAAGCCCTACATTTACAAACGCGGCTTGAATGCCTGGAACAACATTCTCAACAATTCCTTTATAGATACTTCCCACCAAACGTTTATCTGTTTCTCTTTCAATACTAAAATCCTCAAGCGTCCCATCATTTAGAAACGCAATTCTTTTTTCTAAACCTTCACTGTTAATAACGATTTGTTTTTTTGACATTTTTATCTCCTCAGACAAAAGATTTTCTTAAATGAATGTTTTGTAAAAATCCAAGACAGGCCATCATGGCCAACAAATGTGATCCTCCATAACTCATAAAAGGAAGAGGAATCCCCGTAATAGGCATAATGCCTATGGTCATTCCCGTATTAATAATGACATGGGAAGCAATCAATAAGCTTAAACCCACTGCCAAAAATCTTCCAAAAAGGTCTTCACAATTACGTGCAATCTTAAAACCCGACAACAAAAAGGCTATATATCCAATCAAAACAGCCCCACAACCTAAAAATCCCCATTCTTCTCCCACGACAGAAAAAATGAAATCCGTATGACGCTCCGGTAAAAAATGAAGCCGGCTTTGTGTTCCTTGAAGCCATCCTTTTCCATATAAACCACCGGACCCTACAGCAATTTTGGATTGAATGGCATTGTATCCTGCCCCTAAAGGATCCATATTGGGATTAATGAAAACGAGTAAGCGTTGACGTTGGTATTGATGAAGTACACTCCATCCTATCGGAAGAATAGCAAGCCCAATCACGACAATCGTCAAAAGATATCTCATCCTTGCCCCGGCCACAAAAAGCATACCCATCAGCACAGGAATCAAAACAAGTGCTGTTCCTAAATCAGGTTCTAACATGATAAGCCCTATAGGCAAACCTGCTAAAAGAAGTGTAAAAATGACATATCGTATTTTAGAACGATCTTCAGATCGATCCGCCAAAAACCTAGCAAGCATAAAGACAATCCCGATTTTTGAAAGTTCTGAAGGTTGAAACGCAAAGGGCCCAATGTCAAACCAACTGCGAGCTCCCTTGTGAATACTTCCTAGAACTAAAACCAACATTAAAAAAAATAAACTTACAATATAGAAAAAATAAGCCATGGATCCCACGGTACGGAAATCAATTTTTAAAATAAAAATAAAAAGACTTAATCCCAATCCCAACCAAATCAGTTGTTTATAGACAAAGGTATCTCCCCCAGGCGTTCGATAAGTCGCACTAAAAATAAATAGAAAACTAACGGACATAAGAAAAAAAACTGTCAAAAGCATTCTAAAATCTAAAAATTTAAATGTACGAAAACCATTCATGATTGAAAACATTTCTCCAAAACAATATGAGCCAGAGGAGCCACTTCATGACCTGACGTTTCTTTAATTCCTTCTATAAGTAGAACCAAAACCATTTCAGGATTTTTTGCTGGAGCATAAGCCACAATCCAACCTAATTTTTTAAACTCTGTTCCTTTTTTTACTTCAACTGTTCCTGTTTTTGCACACACTTCTACATTATCCAGTCGGGCTAAATGTCCTGTCCCTCCAGGCTCGTTCACCACAGCCCACATAGCTCCTTGAATCTGATTTATTACATCCTTGGATACATTCAATTGGCTTTTGACTTTAGGCCCCATTTCAATAAGCGTACGTCCTTCAGGCAATACCACTTTTTTCACAAGAAAAGGGCGTAAAAGTTTTCCTCCATTTGCAATCGCAGAAATGGCCATCGCCATTTGTAAAGGAGTAACCGTTACAAATCCTTGTCCAATTGAAAAGTTGGCTGTATCTCCTCCAAACCATCCTTCTTTCAATTTCTTTTTTTTCCAGGTAGGAGTTGGAATAAAACCTTCCTGATCCCCACCTACATCAAGCCCTGTTGCCTGTCCCAATCCAAAACGCTTCGCGTATTCAGCAATACGTTCAGGACCCAAGCGTTGTCCAAAATAATAAAAGAATACATTGCATGAATATTTCAAAGCTTCTTTCCAAGAAACTTGACCATGTCCGCCTTTTTTCCAACACTTAAAATAAGATCCTCCGACTCGATATCCTCCATCACATTTCACCCAATCTCCATCTTTAAAAATCCCTGTATCTAAACCCGCCGCAATGACAATGGGTTTAAAAACAGAGCCAGGGCCATAAGTCCCTTGAAAAGCTCGATTAATTAAAGGCCTCTGGGGATCTTGAAACAGTTTTGAAAGTTCCTCTCGCAAATCGGGCTTGATAAACATGTTGAGATCAAAACTAGGTCGACTCACGGCTCCTAATATTTCACCTGTATTAGGATTTACAATCAGTCCTGCACCTACTTTATCTTTCAAAACTTCTTCCAAGGCTCTCTGAAACTTCATATCAATGGTCAAATAAACATTTCTTCCTGGAATGGGTTTTTTAATCGCAACAATTTTTTCACGACGACCTCGATGATCTACCTCTACTTGCATACCTCCTGATTCACCTCGCAAATAAGCCTCACAAGCAGCTTCTACCCCTGACTTTCCAACCACATCCAGCCAATGATAGCCATCCTCTTTCATCGATTGATATTGCTGACGATCTAAGGGGCCCACATAACCTAAAATAGATGCAGCTGTATCCCCCAATACATATTTACGCACAGGATTAACTTCCAGCGTCACCCATGGAACTTGAAGCTTTGATTCTTCAACATAGGTTAATGTTTTCATATCCACATCTTTTTTGACGGGGATAGAAAGATAAGCAGGGCCCCGATAGCTTTTAAGAACTTGCTCAATGGTTTCGTTTGATTCATTTAAAACTTGAGAAAGAAAATGTATCGCTGCATCCTTTTCTTTTAATCCTTCATATTCTAAAGCCACATCAAAACTGGGTCGATTATCGACCATGATATTTCCTTGCCGATCATAGATTTTTCCACGAGGAGAAGGAATCCACACACGTCTGATTCGATTCTCCTGAGAAAGAGAAAAATATCGATTGGCTTGCATGACTTGTGTCATGCCAAAAACTCCAATCCATAAAGAAAATACAAGAATGACTACTCCTTGTATAATCCATAGTCTTCGATCAAGAAGCCATCCACTGTTGTTCATAACGCGTCCTAAAAATTCGATTGAGTATGGGATAAACCACTATAGCTAAAATCGCTGTCTTCCATGCCACATTCAAAGAATGAGAAAAAAGAGAAGGTCTGATAACCCCCTGAAGACAATAGAAAAGCCATTCCAGATTTAACCCTAAAAAGATTCCTACAAAAACCATCACCATCCGAGCTAGCAAATGTTGCTGATAAATAACAGAATGAAAAAGCCCTACCAATATACATGCACCTACCAAAGCAAGCGTTTTACATCCCAAAGGGGCCCCCGATAAACTGTCCCAGATCAAACCACTGAGCAAAGCAAAAATAGAACCCTCCAGCCAATTAAATCTTAAAACAAAATAAAAAGAGAAAAGACCTAACAAATCAAAAACATCACAAAGCTGAAATTGGCTTTGAAAAAGAATTACACCTATCACTAAAAGAAATTCCTTAATCCATCTCATTGCAAAAGCTCAAACCCCCTCTTCAGAAATAGGTTTGCCTTGAGTTAAAACAACAATCACTTCTCGAATCTTGCCCAAATTTGCATTGGGATTAACCTCTGCATATTGAAAAAGCCCATAAGCATCATCATAAATTTTTGAGACAGTTCCAATCGTTAAACCTGCAGGAAAGAACTCACTTAAACCAGAAGTGATAATCGTATTGCCCGATTTGGCTTGTGCATCTCGT
>JAYRIK010000027.1:0-10810 GCA_041906865.1 Candidatus Auribacterota bacterium | reverse complement strand
TGAAATTGCTTTGGATATTTTGCCTTCTCTTTCTGCAAAATACGCAAGGTTAATCCAACTTTCTGACCACTCTGGAAGAATTTTTAAAATTTTCAAATATTCAAGTTGTACTTCTTTGTTTTTACCTAATGCAAGATAAAGTCTTGCCATGTTGATTTCATAAGGAAGCGTTGCTTCTGACATAAGCCAGGGAAACCATTCTCTTAATTTTGGATAAAAAGAAATAGGAGGTGGAATATTCCCACGACCATCCGTCAGTTTTAAATTTTCTATTAGGTCTTGCTTGAAAAAGATCACACTGATTTCATCAAAATAGACTAATTTCCAAGAGGAGTCATGGGTGAGATAAGAAATAAGTCTTAGAGAATCTTTTTGAATATGATCGGCCCAAACAAGTCTGATATTGTATTTTTGCTCAAGTTGATTCCATGCAGATTCTTGCCCTAGGGCCAGTTGGTATTCACGAAAACGGTTGGGTCCATGAAGTTCTAGGCGTGTATCAATAAAAGGTTGAAGATCTGGCCAAAGAAAATAAATGATGGTAGGAGCTAAATCAATTGTAGCAAAGATTCTCCCTTTCATTTTACTTTGTCGTAAATAAGAAATGGCTTGAGGGGGGAAAATTTCAGGGGCAATGCCTAGACCAAATCTTTCGGATCGAAGATCTCGAATATAAAAGTGATTGGATACAGCTCCAAAAATGAGAATGCTTGAAAAGAGAAAATAAATAAAGATCCCCACGGTAGCGAATATTTTCTTTGAAAAAAATCGAGGCCATTGCCCATATTTGAGAAGAACGAATACAGCAAAAAAAGAAAAAAGAGCTACATTTCTTTGAGCAAGAAAAGCAAGTGCAGAGAAAATGATGAAAAGAATAAGATGAGTCTTTCTGATTTGTTTAACTTTTTTAATGCAGATAAGAAGAGAAATGAAAAAAAGGCTTAAGAAAGCTTGAGTTGGAACTTTCGTAATGGGGAGTTCGGTTGGAGGATAAAATTCTCCTACCCCCATAAAAGGATTTGTTCCTTTAAATGCAATTTCTTTGAGAAGGGTAAATGGAAAGAGAAAACCATCCAAGCCATAAGGATTGATGAAACAAGCTAGAAGCGTTATGCCAAAAATAATCCAAAGTTTATAAGATCTTTTGCCTTCCAGAATTTCTCCAAGAGCGTAAAAGAAGATAAGGACGGGTCCAATCATAAAAAGACCTTCCACATTCGTCCAGAAAATTTGAATCAATGGGATCGCCCAAAGCCATTTGCCTCTTTTGTCACTTTGAGATTCTAGAATGGCAATGTCCAAAATCATGAAGAGAAAGGTTAAAAGTTCAGGTCGCATCTGAAATCTTTCTTGAGCTGCAATTGTTCCTAAAAGAAGAATGCTAGAGGCAAGCCAGGAATTTTCTTTACATTGAGATATCTTATAGATCAAAAAATAAATGAAGATGAGAAGAAAACTCCGAAAAAGATTGAGTCCTAGAAGTCCGCCGATACTTCCGATGGTATAAATAAGTATTTGAAAGCCCCAATGAAGATCAATCCATGGATTTTCAGGAGGAGGACTTGTGTAGAAATCAGAGTGTGGGATGTGAAGATTTTTGACAATCCATTCGCCGGTTTTTAGATGCCAACCCAGATCTTGAGAAGTTAATGTGCTGAAGCTCATCACAAACAGAGTAAGGGAGAAAAGAAAGAATGGGAGGAAGCTAGATTTCAGTTTCAAGGTCTTTACGAAGTTCGCCAAAATCCATAACAATATGGCCGATGATTTCGCGTATTTTTGGATTTTCAAGAGGGGTGCGTTGTAGCTCTTGAACCTCTTCTTCAAGATGATGGACGTCTTTTTCAAGACGGTCTTTCAGGAAATGAATGACATGATCAAATTCCTTGAGAATCTCTGCTCGTAAAGAATTAAGATCAGATGTTTTAAGAATATTTGCTTTAAGTGATTCAATATGGGCTAAATTCATTTCGAAAAATTTCCTTCAGAAGTAATGTAGCATTTTACTAATGAGAAACAAAGTATGAATAATCATTCATTAGTAAAATCTTTTGTTTTTCACAGTGAAACACGGTCTCTCACGCTTCGCTGCATAGCCCTAGACTGTTATGCTGGACTAGCCTAGTAAATCTGAAAGACGAAGGAGGAAATCTGAAAAAGAAAAATAGGATCATGGATACGAAGTCTTTTAACTTTGTATTTATACCCACAAGGTTCGATCTAGAGAGCGATATTGAATTGCTTCGGAAATGTGTTGTGCTTCAATGGTGGTACTTTCAGCCATATCCGCAATAGTTCTAGCCACTTTGAGAATACGATCATAGGCTCGAGCGCTCATGCCAAGTTCAGTGATGGCCATTTTAAGAAGATCTTTGCCCTCAGATTTTATGGAACAATATTTTCGAATTTCTTTAAGCCCCATTTGTCCATTGGCATAAAGGCCTTTCCCTAAAAATCTTTCCTTTTGAATTTGTCGTGCCTTTTCAGCGCGCTGGCGAACTTCCTTTGAGGCTTCAGCAGTGCTCTCTGTAGATAGGTCTTGGTATTTAACAGCAGAAACTTCCATATGAATATCGATTCGGTCTAGAAGTGGGCCTGAAATTTTTGAGCGATAGCGTTGTATCTGCAAAGGTGTGCAGCGGCATTCGCGCGTTGGATCTGTAAAATAACCACAAGGGCAAGGATTCATGGCGCTGACGAGCATAAATTTTGCTGGATAGGTGAGTGAACCTGCCGCACGTGTGATGGTGACTTTTCCATCTTCCAAAGGTTGGCGAAGAACTTCAAGAACACTGCGTTTGAATTCAGGGAGTTCATCAAGAAAAAGAACGCCATAATGTGCAAGGCTGACCTCGCCAGGTTTGGGATAAGTTCCTCCTCCAATAAGTCCAATATCACTGATGGTGTGGTGAGGGGATCTAAAGGGGCGTGTAGTAATCAGTGCTTTTTGAAGTGGGAGCGTTCCTGCAACACTATGGATTTTTGTTGTTTCCAGGGCTTCTTCTAAACTTAAAAGGGGAAGGAGCCCAGATAAGGATTTGGCTAAAAGTGTTTTCCCCGAACCGGGAGGGCCAATCATCAACATATGATGGGCTCCAGCGGCTGCAATCTCAAGTGCTCTTTTTGCTAGGCCCTGTCCTTTAATTTCTGAAAGATCAACTTCTGCGTGGCCATCTTGATTAAAAATTTCTTGAAAATTAAGTTCGTGTACGATTAATTCTTTTTGATCTGCAAGAAATTGAACAGCTTCTTGTAAACTTCGAATGGGACGAGCCTCAATGCCTTTGACAACTGCGGCTTCTTCGATATTTTCTGCAGGGACCAACACCCCGCGTTTCCCCTCTTTTAAAGCTCGAAGGGCCATGGGAAGAACCCCTTTCACAGGACGAACGTTACCATTGAGGGCCAATTCCCCCATAATGAGATAATCTTCAGTTTTGGTGGTGTTGAGCTGTCCTGAGGCCATGAGAATTCCTAGTGCTATGGGGAGATCTGAGCTAGGTCCTTCTTTTTTGGTGTCCGCAGGAGCAAGATTAATGGTGATGCGTTTTGGAGGATGATTAAATCCGGAATTTTCAAGTGCTGCTTTGACGCGATCACGTGCTTCTTTGACCGAAGTGTCGGGAAGTCCTACAAGAATAGTGTTGGGGAGCCCTCGATTGATATCTACTTCAATTTCTAATGTATAAGCTTCGACTCCTTGTACTGCACTAGAATAAACTTTTGCGAGCATAATAGATACCCTTTGGCATGGAGATCTCTATATTGAAAGTAAATTAATTATTCGTGATACAAGTGTGAGCTTGATAGCCTGCTTTGTTCGCATCTGTCTTGCTAACAAATTTGACGAGATATTGAGGTTTAATGCTTTTAGCTGCTGGGCAAGTTGGAACATGATAGACTCTCCAATTTCCCAGAGATATTTTTGAAGCTACATAATAATCATTGGTTGAAATTAAATTTTGAGCAACTTCATTATTTGTTGTTTCTTGTGCAACCATGCTTCGTTGATTGTAAGCTGCCCATGTGAGTTCAGGAGAAAAAATAATTCCTAAAACTAATGAAACTATCATTAATGCGGTTAATTTCTTCATAGGTCAATAATCCTCCTTTTGAGGGATGGAAGCAGAAGCTTATGTTTACAATCCCTACATTCTATGGTTGAAAACATTCAGGGTCAATTTCTAAAAAAATTAATTTATAAAATGAACTAACCTGTAAACGCGTTTTCAATATGTTCGATTTTATCACAAGAAGGATTTGAAAGGTCAACCCCTACCACATCAAAACGAAAGTCTACATCTAACATTTCTTTTTCTTTTAAAAAAGTCCAAGCTGTTTTAATGATTTGCTTTTGTTTTTTTAGATGAACACGTTCTTGCGCCAGACCAAATTCATTGGTTTGATTGGTTTTGACCTCTACAAAAATAAGCGTTTCTTTTTCCAAACAGATAAGATCAATTTCTCCAACAGGCGTTCGATAATTTCTTTTGAGAATGGAATAGCCTTTCTTTCTCAAAAAATGTTCTGCAAGTTGTTCCCCTTTTTTGCCTGTGAGAATATTCATCCCACCACCTTCTATATCATGCATAGCATGATATGCTTTATTTATAGTCGAATTTATATTATCAACATTCTATAATATTACTTAAAAGTTTTTCCCTTTTCACTTCATAAAGCATGGCCCTTTGGGCCAGTAGAAGGTGGTGGGATCATACTGTAAGAGAGAGTTGGTAAACGGGTTCAAAGCTTTGTCGATGAGCGGGGCAGGGTCCCAATTCTTTTAATTTTCCCAAATGTAATTTAGTCCCATAGCCTTTATGTTGTTTAAAGCCATAGCCGGGATAATTCTTTTCATATTCGTCCATCAAACGATCCCGTGTGACTTTAGCAAGAATGGAGGCTGCTCCAATAGAGTAGCTCAAACTATCCCCTTTGATAATCCCTCTTTGGGGCCAGGTGAGATTTGGAATTTCAAAACCATCCACAAGAACAAACTCTGGAGAAGGTCGAAGCTGGGAAAGAGCCATACGCATGGCTTGAAGACTGGCTTGGCGAATGTTGACTTGATCAATGGTTCTTTCATCACAAAGTCCGATGCCTTTGAGAATGGAAGTATCATTGATCATAACTTCATAGAGTTTTTCACGCTGAGCAGAGGAAAGCTTTTTAGAATCTCGAATTCCTAGAGGAGTCAAAGAAGGATTTAAAAAAATTACAGCAGCTGCAATGACAGGTCCTGCTAAAGGGCCTCGGCCCACTTCGTCCACGCCTGCAACAAGGGTGTAGCCTTTTTGAAAGGCTTCTTTTTCAAATTGATGGAGTGGATGATTCACTCGAGCCCCTGCGGCTTTATTTCCAAGTCATCCGACTTGGTCTGGTGACGAAAACGGATGAAATATCAGGGTTAGGCGCTTTTGTTTGCGCTTTCTTTTTCTGTTTTTGCTGCTCCTGCAAGAACGGGCTCTGAAGCAGAAGTTGTTTTTTCTGAACTTGCTTTTCTTTCTTTAATCTTAGCCTGTTTACCTACTTTATCTCTCAAGTAGTAAAGTTTGGCTCTTCTAACTTCTCCATGACGCACAACTTCAATTTTGTCAATTCTGGGGGAGTGAAGAGGGAAAGTTCTCTCAACACCTTCTCCGAAGGAAATTCTGCGTATGGTAATATTATGAGAAAGGCCACTTCCTTTTTCGCTGATGAAAGTTCCTTCAAAAGGCTGAACACGCTCTTTATCGCCTTCGACTATTTTATAATAGATTTTAAGTTCATCACCGATACGAAAAGTTGGGATATTTGTTTTAAGACCTTCGGCCTCAATTTTCTTGAGTAAGCTTTTATTTGGTTTTGTAATGCGATTTGTCTTCATACAGCCTCCCTTATATCAAATCTGGTCTTGTTTTTCTAGTTTTTTCAAGTGATTGTTCTTTGCGCCATGCTTCAATTTTTGGGTGATCTCCTGTAAGCAAAATATGGGGGACATCTATTCCCTTAAAATTTCGTGGGCGTGTGTACTGGGGATATTCAAGAAGTCCTGTTGAAAAAGAATCTTGAGTCGGTGAATCTGGATTTCCGAGTACCCCAGGTAATAGCCTTGAAACAGCATCAATTACAACTGCTGCAGCAAGTGCTCCATTGGTTAAAACATAATCTCCAATTGAAAGTTCCTCATGTGCTAGAAGAAGACGGACGCGTTCATCGATGCCTTCATAATGGCCACAAATTAAAATGAGATGATTTTCTTTGGAAAGTTCTACAGCTTTTTTCTGATCAAATTTTTGCCCTTGAGGGCTCATTAAAATAATTTTAGCTTTTGGGGAATTGACTGATTCAACTGCTTTGAAAATAGGCTCTGGCTTCATCACCATGCCTGATCCACCGCCAAAAGGTTTATCATCACATGTTTTATGTTTGTCGGCTGTGAAGTCTCTCGGATTGGTGGTCTGAATTTTGACAAGACCATTCTCTTGCGCCTTTTTCAAAATACTGGCGGAGGTTAAACTGGACAAGAGTTCTGGAAATAGAGTGATAACGTCAATTTGCATAAAAAATTGAAAATTTAAAAATCCCTTCCCCTAAACATAAGAGAGAGACTTTTAGATTTTGAACGACTCCTTAAGCTTTGATTCCGATTTTTTTTAAGAGTGCTTTGACAGTTTCGGAAGGTTTAGCGCCTTGTTTTAACCAATGGTTAGCTCTGTCTTGATCCAAAGTGATATTATCACTTGTTTTTTTAGGATCATAAGTTCCCAGTGCTTCCAAAAATTTTCCATCTCTTGGACTTCGAATATCTGTTGCTACAATTCGAAAGAAAGGTTTTTTTAAAGTCCCCATCCTTCTCAAACGCAATTTAACCGACATGATTCCTCCTTGTTACGTTATTCCTAACTCATTAATAATAAAATAGTTATGTGCTTATTAAATAATAAAAAAGGTCTCATTAAAGAGGTTCTTTCCCTTTAATAAAGTATAAAGACCCATTACTATAGAGATTTGGAGTAAAAGTTGCAAGTCCTTAATAAATAGGCTATAGCAGGGGGTGAGAGACTTTAAAAATACAAACGATTCAATAAGAAATATAGATTCTACAGCTGTACTTCTTGAATTAATCCACTTTCTTCGTCTTGGCTTTCTGGAATACGTTCAATATGAGCCCCCAATTTACGAAGCTTTTCTTCGATGTGTTCATACCCACGATCTAAATGATAAATACGATGAATTTCTGTTTTCCCATCTGCAACAAGACCTGCTAAGACAAGCGCTGCACTGGCCCTTAAATCAGAAGCCATTACCGGAGCTCCACTTAATTTTTCTTTGCCGACAATCACGGCACTGGATCCTTCCAAAGAAATTTTTGCCCCGAGTCGATTAAGCTCACTGATATGCATGAAACGCTCAGGATAAATTTTTTCTGTGATGACGCTGATGCCAGGGGTAATGGACATGAGAGCCATCATCTGAGCTTGCATATCTGTGGGAAATCCTGGATAGGGAAGTGTGATCACATCGACCACTTCTAAAGAAGCAGTTTTATGAATGGTGATGGCTGAAGTTTCTACTTCAATGCGCACGCCTATTTCTCGAAGTTTATCGATGACAGCAATCAGGTGTTTGGGACGAATTTTTTCAACACGAAGAGAACTCCCGATCATCGCTCCAGCCATTAAAAATGTTCCCGCTTCAATACGATCTGGAATAATGGTGTGTTCAGCTCCTTGAAGTTGGGTTTGTCCTTCAATATGAATGACATGGGAACCTGCTCCTTCAATTTTAGCCCCCATTTTGTTTAAAAATTCTGCTAAATCTACAATTTCAGGCTCACAAGCTGCGCTTTCAATGATTGTATTGCCTGGGATGAGGCAAGCCGCCATTATCATATTGGCTGTCGCTAAAACACTAGAACCGAAGCGGCCGCCTAAAAAAACTTCTCCTCCTCGCATATGGGTTCCATCTGCAACGACATAACCATGTTCAATTTGCATCTGGGCTTGAAGGGCTTTAAATCCTTTTAAATGTAGGTCAATAGGGCGAGGCCCAATGATACAGCCTCCTGGCATGCTGGCAGTCGCTTTTTTTGATTTTCCCAAAAGAGGACCTAGCAGACAAATAGAAGCCCTCATCTTTCGCACAAGCTCATACGGGGCTTTGGTTTCACAGAGTCCCGTAGGATTGATTTTTACGCTATTAGGCCCAATCCATTCGGAGGTTACTCCTAAGAAATGAAGAATCTCTAGCATGGTATCAATATCTCTCAGACGAGGAACGGAGTGAATGATAGAGGGTGTATTCGCCATGAGTGTTGCTGCTAAAATGGGAAGAGCAGAATTTTTGGCTCCACTGACTTGAACCGTTCCTGAGAGGCGATGGCCTCCTTCAATCACAATTTTATCCATTATTTCCTCCGTAAAGCTTTTACCATTCTATCTTTGAGTGCAAGATCCTTCAAGAATTCAATCGAATCAAAGTTTTGAGTTCTTTTTAAAGCTTCTTGAATCTCGCTGATTTGATCAGAAGTTCCAAATTCAATGAGAAGGAGTCCTTCAGGGCGCAAAAAATGAGAAGCAGTTTCGATAATCTTAAAAATAATTTCCAACCCTTTTTCCTTTGAACACAGGGCAACATAAGGCTCAAATAAACGAATTTCTTTGGGTAAAGTGTCCCAACTTTTTTCATCAATATAAGGGGGATTAGAAATAATCATGTCAAATGAAGTTTTAGATTTGAGTCCTTGTGTAAGATCCGAGGCGATTAAATGAATTCTATTTTCGACTTGATGATTTCGAATATTTTTATGTGCAATTTCAAGTGCATCTTTTGAGACATCAAGAGATAAAATCTTGGCTGAAGAAATATTCTTTGCAATTGCAATGTCAATATTTCCAGATCCTGTGCCGATGTCTAAAATTTTTGGAGATGACAGGTTTTGTTCCTTTAACCAGACAATGGCTTGATTCACCAATTGTTCTGTCTCTGGGCGGGGAATAAGACAGCTTTCAGAGACTTCTAGAGGAAGTGAAAAAAATTCTGTTTTCCCTAAAATATATTGAATAGGTTTTCCCTTCAGTCGTTCTTGTACCGCTTGAAGTATTTGAAGGGCTTTTGCTTCAGGGATTTCTTTTCTACGATTCAGATAAAGATCAGATTTATTTTTGAAACCTAAAATGTCCCATAAAATAAGTTCCGCATTCTGGTGGGATTCATCAATTTGCTCTTTTTTAAGAAGACTAGAAACTTGATTAAAAATTGTTTCTAAATGCATTTTAAAACCTCGTTAAAGCTTTCTAAGTGAGTTGAAAATCTTATTATTTACGATGGATGACTATTTTTGTAATTGGGTTTGAATGTAGTCATCGATGAGGGCTTGAATTAAAGGTTCAATTTCACCTTCCATTACTTGGGGCAGGTTGTGGAGAGAATAACCAATGCGATGGTCTGTGATTCGGTTTTGTGGAAAATTATAAGTTCGAATCTTTTCGCTGCGTTCTCCTGTTCCAATTTGAGATTTTCTTTCTTGTGAAAGCTTGGCCATTTCTTCCTGTTCTTGTCTTTCTTTTAATCTGGCACGCAAAACGCGAAGCGCTTTTGCTTTATTTTTATGTTGAGATTTTTCATCTTGGCAAGAAACAATAAGTCCTGTTGGGAGGTGAAGAATACGTACCGCAGAATCCGTTGTATTGACGCTTTGTCCTCCGGGTCCTGAAGATCTAAACACATCAATTCTTAATTCTTCAGGTTTAATTTCAATTTCTACATCTTCAGCTTCAGGAAGAACCGCCACGGTGACAGTAGAAGTATGAATACGTCCGTTGGCTTCGGTGACAGGAACTCTTTGTACGCGATGAACACCACTCTCAAAATGAAGTTTCTGATAAGCTTCAGGGCCTTCAATGGAAAAAATAATTTCTTTGAGTCCTTTAGGTCCAGAGGCATTGCTTGATAAAATTTCAACTTTCCAGCCTTGCTTTTCTGCGTAGCGATGATACATGCGATAAAGGTCTGCCACAAAAATAGAAGCTTCGTCGCCTCCAGCTCCTGAGCGTACTTCCATCAGAATATTACGCCCCTCATTTTTATCTTTTGGAAGAAGATCTGCCTGAATGCTTCTTTCCAGTTTTATTTTTTCTTGTTGGAGTTGGTCATATTCTTCCTTCATCAGGAGGGCAAGGTCTGTGTCTTCTTTTTGCTCTTTAAGAAGGTTGAAAACCTCATCGGTTTCTTTGATGATTTTCTGATAACGCTCAAATTTCTGAAGGGTTTGGGTCAAAGAGGCATGCTCTTTAGCGATGGTTTGAAACTTAGACCGATCCGAATGAACTTTGGGATCGCTTAAAGCTACTTCAAGTTCTTTCAGTCGCTCACAAAGGGGTGCATACTTCTCAAGCATTCTTAGAATTATCCTGCTTTTTTCTTTGCGAAGCGCTTCTGGAAGCGTTCAACACGGCCAGCGGTATCTATAAACTTTTGTTTCCCTGTGAAAAAGGGATGACATTTAGAACAAATACCCACTTTAAGATTTTCTTTTGTGGACTTCGTGTGAATGACTTCTCCACATGCACAAGAGATGGTTGTTTCAATGTATATTGGATGTATTCCTTCTTTCATAAATTTCTCCTAATTCCAGTCAGTTTCTAAATTCCCCCGATAGACATGGGGTAATGACAATTTCAATTTCTAAAAGACCAAAGGTTGCCAAGGCTATCACAAAGCCTATGGGTTTGCAAGGTCTTCTATTGTTGATGTAAAGTCATTAGAAATTCTGGATTTGATTTAGTTTTCTTCAGTTTTTCTACCAAAAGTTCCATGGCTTCTACAG
>JAYRIK010000026.1:0-2837 GCA_041906865.1 Candidatus Auribacterota bacterium | reverse complement strand
CTCCCAGAGAGGAGCCTTTATATTTTCGAGCTAATCTGAGCAGACTGGAAGCATAATCACTAGATGAAACATCTCCGGCTTCATGTTGCAAGTTGCGCATTTCCGCTTGCTCGACAATCTGTTTTACTTGATTTTTTAGATCATTATCAGTGATTTTTTTATTATTTAGAAGAGCTTTACCTTCACGGATGATTCCCGCGTAATCTTCTTTTTGATTAAATGAATCGAGGGTTAAATTGGCAGCGATCGAAATGTTTTTGTCATTGGGGTGGAGACGAATGTATTCCTTGAAAGCTTTAACTGCTTCATTAAAATTTCTTTCATCATAATAAGTTTGAGCGATATTAAAACGGATTCCAGCAACAGAGGGCTCACGAGGAAATAACTGGATAAAACGACTTCCTACATCTCGTAAGCCAGTTCTTACTTCAGTGAGTTCCAGTCGAGATAGTTTTGATTGATTCCTCAGAGCACTGATGTAGGATTCAATTGAAGATTCCAAAAAGCTTTTCTTTTTCTTTCCATTGGGCACTAAAGCAACTAGTTTTTCATATGCTTTACCTGCTTCCAAGCTATTGCCTGCATTAAAATAACTTTCAGCTAAATTCAATTTCATAATTCCTGAATATTGAGACTGTGAAAATATCCACAAATAGGCTTGGTAGTTACGGATCACTTCACCCCAGTCATCTTTACTTCGGGTCATCTTGGCTCTTTGGTTGGATCGAGTGGCAATATCACGAGCAAATATTTCGTAATCATGATAAGCCTTGTCTTTTTCTGCTTTTTTTAATTGAGGATCGAATTGGATCTGCAACATGGTCTTGGCAATTTCTTCTACAAAGCCGTGTATCGGCCATTGTTTTTGACTGTTTTTCATTGCTAAATACGCGCGCTCTATGAGATCCATACGGGTATCTAAATGAGTGGTGATTCGTAGGGCTTCCGCATAAACCTGTGTGCTTTCAATAAATCTTTTTTTAAGATCCAAACGTTTACCTAATTTATCTAAAACCTTGCTGTAGCTGGTTTTATCTGATGAAATACGGCGAAAATACAATGTGGGATTCACTCTCCATGGGCCTATTTTTTCTAATCTGAATTTATTCACTTCGGAGTAAGGCCAAACCATTGAATAAAGAGCATCTCGACGCACATCTGTTTTTCGGTACAAATCAGGTAGTTGTGATAAATCTAGATCTTGAAATTGTGTGAGCACCTTTTCAAAAGAAAGAAGTGATTCTTCAAATCGATTTTTGTTAATGTAAGCCCAGCCCATTTTATAATAAGCCAAGGGAGTAAATGGACCCACTTTTCTTTTCAGAATTTTTGTGTACATTTCTATAGCGAGATCAATTTCCTTTTTTTCTTCAAAGAAGTAGTCACCTATGACCAATTGACTTTCTTCCCAGAAAGTACTTTCTGGGTATTCTCTTGTTAGTTGAGCATAGGTTTTAACCATTTCTTCCAATCGACCTAATTCCCTCAGTTCATGAGCTTTAAAAAAGAGAGCTTTATCTCTTTCGGAATGCTTAGGGAATTTATCTATTAAAATGTCGTATACTTCAATGGCTCTTAATTTAGGTTTTTTCTCTAAATTAAAATCAAGTTCTTTAACAGGGGTGCCTTTATTCTCAGCTACTTTGATGGCATACATGTAACGACTTTTTTCTACCAAAAACTCAGCTAAGGCAAAATAAAGATCAGGAAGAAACTGAGCATCTTTGACTTGTTTTATTTTTATTTCAGTTTCTTCAATACTTTTATCAATTTTTCCCAGATCTTGTCTCATTTTTTCCAGACTTAATCCCTTTACTTCTTGAGCATAAAGAGGTTGGGTGAAACGAGCAAAAATCAAAAAATATATCAAAAAATTTTTTAATGAATGGGTTCTTGAATAAGTCTTCATTTAAAATTTTTCTCTAATTGTTGATCATCAGGTAACTGAGTGTCACCGCAACGAGAAGAAATCAGCATGCTGTAATCAGGTAGTTCATCCCACCAGTATTCACCATCGGCCGGCCAAAATATTTTTTCAAAAGTGAGGTGGCTGATTTCTTGAGATTTATAATTAGCTTCATCACTAGGCCTTACGCGCAGTTGATCGATTCGAGATGTGTATTCCAAAAATAAAACTTGCTCTTCTGCATCGAGAAGCTCATTGGCAGAGTCTCGTGCTTTTGATTCCAATCGGCGATCAATTCTTGCCTGAAGTAACTGATCTATTCGAGATTATTCATCTAATAAGGGCTTATAAAACGAAAACGAATCCCAATTATAATTTTCTAATAATATTTTTTCACGACGAATTTGATCGATCAGATTTGCTTCTTCTTGTATGTCACGATGGATGACCGCCATATTAAATAGAGCCTTATCTTCTCGAAGCGGTTGACGTTTACGAATAGTCTCTAGGCTTTTAGCAAAATCTTGACGAAAAAGATGAGCTACTGATTCCACAGCGGCATAATGGCAAAGATCTCGATAGATAATCATTTCGAGTATGTGTCTTTCAAAGGTAAGAGACGGTTCAAAATAAGGTGCTTTAAGTGCAGCGAGTATGCCCATGGCTTTGCTGTAATCTTTCAAATAATAGTGAACCCAAGCCCTTTCTAATTGTATCCGTCCAATTTCTCTCACACCTTTTATACCCAAATTATTGTAAATAGTAAGTGCGGTGGGAAAATCTCCTTGTTCAAAAACTAAACGTGCATACTGAAGGGCTATTCTTTCAAAAAGAGGAGAATCGGCTTTTACTTCATTCATTAATTTTTGAAATAAAATTATGGCATTATCAATTCTATTACGAGAAACCTCACCCACTGCTGTCCAATATT
>JAYRIK010000025.1:0-2865 GCA_041906865.1 Candidatus Auribacterota bacterium | reverse complement strand
GAAATTCTTTTTTCTATTCGTCGAGCTTTAAGTTTTCTCCAAATGCAAAAAGAAAATCTCAATCTAAAAAAAACACTTCATGATCAACAAGCCCTCTACGAAATTATCGGTGAAGACCCTACCATTATTTCTCTACGACAAATGATTCAAGCCATTGCTCCAAGCAAAGCCAGCGTGCTCATTGAAGGAGAAAGTGGGACAGGAAAAGAGCTTGTTGCCAAAGCCATTCATGAATTAAGCGCCCAAGCCTTAAAAGGGTTTTTCCCTGTCAATTGTGCTGCTATCCCAGAAACACTACTTGAAAGCGAGCTTTTTGGTCATGAAAAGGGAGCTTTCACAGGAGCTACATCTCTAAAAAAAGGAAAATTTGAGATTGCGCAAGGTGGGACATTATATTTGGATGAAATTGGAGACATGCCCTTAGCACTTCAAGCCAAAATCCTTCGTGTTTTAGAGGATGGGAAATTTGAAAGAGTGGGAGGAACAAGTTCCATTCATTCAGATGCAAGAATTATTACTGCAACCAATAAAGATTTAAAAAAAGCCATACAAGAAGGAAGTTTTCGCGAAGATCTTTATTTTAGAATCAACGTGATGAACATTCGACTTCCTTCTCTTCGAGAAAGAATTGGAGATATTCCGATATTAGCAAATCATTTCATACAACGTTTTAATCTGGTGTATGCTAAAAATATTCAAGAAATAGATCCTGAAGCATTAAAAATTTTGTCAGTTTATCACTGGCCTGGAAATATTCGAGAACTTCGTAATATTATTGAACGAGCCATTGTGTTAGAGAACAAGGAAGTCATTGAAGCAAAATCTCTTCCTGCTGAAATCCTACAAAAAAAAGAAATGAGTTCAGTGATTGCTCCTTTTAATAATCAAATCAACTTCAAGACTGCTATTGAAGACTATGAAAAACAACTCATTAGTTGGGCGCTCAAAAAACATCAAAACAGAATCAGTTTATCGTCAAAAGCACTGGGATTAAGCCGACATGCTTTACGTCATTATATTCTTAAACATTTTCAGAATATGCCCGAATCAAACTTATTAGAGGATTAGGGGTTTCATTCCAATCAAGCAGTTTTTTGGCACAAGATGTGCTAAAATTATTAGGAATGATTGAAAGGATTCATGAATAATTCTCGTTCAGGCTTTACTTTATTGGAAGTTCTTGTCGTTATTATGATTATTGTTTTGTTGGCAAGTTTTCTTCTTCCTGCCGTACAAAGAGCTAGACGCAAAGCTTCACAAAACAATTGTTTAAATAATATTAAACAACTTGGGATCACTCTTCATATTTACTCTATAGACAATCAAGAAAAATTTCCATCAGGAGAAACAGAAGGTAAAATTTCTCTACAACTTCTTAAAAACGGCTATTTAATAAGTCCAAAGGTTTATGTATGCCCAGCAGGAGATGGAATTGAAAGCTCAAATCATGGGCGAGAAAATACAGATTATTTTTACGCGGATGAACTTACAGAAAGAAGTCCTGGTTATGTTCCTTTGATCATTGATGATGCCCCCAATCATGACGCCCCCAACTCGTATAATGTAGTTTTTTTGGATGGGCACGCTGAAGGAGTGTCCACTGCACCTTCCGGTTCGCCTGGTATGCTACCTACAGATTAACGCGCTAAAAAAACGCTAAAAGAGCTAAAAAAACGCGAATTTTGACATCTTCATGCAGATTAGCATACAATGCTTTTTTAAGAATAAGGCTTATCATAATTTATTCTGCATCAATCAGTTAAAACTGATATATCCCTCTAATATAACACCTCTTGGCATGATAATTGCTTATACTTAAGTCAACTCATTTTAGATGAGGCTTAAAATAAAAAGAATAAAAGGAGGCAATTATGAAAATGGGGAAGAAGAGAAAGGGATTTACATTGATCGAGCTGCTAGTCGTCATTGCGATTATCGCAATCTTGGCAAGTATGCTCTTACCAGCATTGGCAAAAGCACGTCGTCGTGCAGCTCAAACAAAGTGCTTGAACAACCTCAAGCAACTTGGAACAGCTGAACATACCTATTCCATTGATTTCAATGAGAAATTTTCAACAGGTCAAGCTACAGGAAAAGCCTCATTGCAAGTCATGAAGACAAACTATCTACAGGACAACAATGCATACGTATGTCCTTCCGATACTGCTGTTGCCGGACCTGGATTAGGTGATACAACGACCAGCTTTTTCTATGCTGATAGCTTAACAGAAAATAGTCCTGCCGATTCTGAGCTTGCAGTTGATGATGCAGCTACTCACGATGCACCAAGATCTTTCAATATTCTTTTCGTGGATGGCCATGCTGATTCAAAAGCAGCTGCTCCAACAGGTACAGCTGGAGAACGTCCAACGGATTAATGCTGTTTTTATCTCGCGTGTGGAAAACAGGGCATCTTAAGATGCCCTGTTTTTTTATGCCCAATTAAAACCATCAAACACGAAGCAAGAAACTGATAGAATACCTCATCGCGATTGAATTTCTTATTTTGAGTTTCTGTATGTTTTATTTTTAACTCTATTACATAGCCCTAAATAAAAAAATGAAAAACACTCTATCCAAGCCTTTCGACTGGCTCATTATCTTTTTACTTGGGATTATCCCCATTGCCTATTGCACTTTATCCTTTCATCCAACTCAAATCAAAAATTTAATTTTAGGAATTTCTCTCTCTCTTATTTTTCCTATATTCTTATATCGTTTTCAATTTCATGATTGGCGATTTCAATCCGATCGAATAACTTTTATTGGATTTATTATTTATGTATTGATAAATATAGTTTCTATTTTTATCAATCCAACACAAACAAATCTTCCCCTGAAATACCTCTGTGAATTAACAGCTGT
>JAYRIK010000024.1:0-1861 GCA_041906865.1 Candidatus Auribacterota bacterium | reverse complement strand
TCAATCATAAAATGTCCATCCAAAAGAATAGATTGGACTTGGGTTAGAACAGAATAATCTCGGTTGATATGCTCCCAGCGCACTTGAACCATTCCGATTTTTGGATTTGTAAAGAAATGAATGGTTTTGTTAATGATTTCTGGATCCGGAATAAAATCAGCATCAAAAATGTAAATGAATTCGCTATCAGTTGCTTTAAGCCCCAGATCCAATGCGCCTGCTTTATCACCATAACGGTTTTTACGGTGAATATAATCAATAGAAAAGCCGTCTTGTTTTAGGTTCTCTATGAGAGGTTGTACAATCTTTTGTGTTTCGTCTGTAGAATCATCTAAAATTTGTATGTGCAGAAGCCGTTTGGGGTAATTTAAGTTTGCAACGGCATTTAAAAGTCTTTCTACCACGTACATCTCGTTAAAGATCGGAAGTTGGACTGAAATCTGAGGAAGTTTTTCAAATTTGAAAGAAGGTTTGGGTCTATTTTTCTTATGTCGATAATAGAGAAAGACAAGATAATAGCGATGGCATCCATAAATAGAAAGAATGGTCAGAACGCCAAAATAAATAACAAGAAAAATAGATTTAAGTAATTCCATAGTCACTCTGAGTAATGAGGAGCTAGAATACCACAGAAGCTGATTTTTTCAACTTAAAATTGAAAGGTGGAAGGGTGAATATAGATTTGGCATTCTTTCGAATGTTCCATGAGTTTTTCGAGATTTTCTAGTCTTAGACAAAGAAATGGCCAAAGTTCTTTAAAAGTATAAGGGATTTGATCATTTTGAAGGTTTTCAAGCTCATGCCAAGTAGATAATATGTCCATAATGAACTCTACTCCAAAAGGTTGTGAAGTTTCTTCTTGAGAAATCTTAAGCTTTTCTAAACAAAAGTCTAAGATTTCCAATGCTAAGGTATAGGTGTTGCTATTGGCAAAGCCTCCTTCTGTGAGAACTTGAGCTGCGGATAAAATCCCAGAAAGCCCTATCCCTAAAAATCCTTGAGGATTAGAAACAAGAGATCCTGTTGTCTGGAACATTCCTTGAGTGAAATGATGTTCAAAAACCTTCTTTTTAATCTGAAGTGCTTGTGTTGCAAGCGTAATGTATTTTTCAAGATTATTTAAAAAGTCTTTTTTAAAGAATGCTTCTTGGGCCAGTCGCTTTAAATTGATACTTACAACCCCTAGACATGCAGGGTGTTGAGAAGAAGCCTCCAAGATTAAAGGATAAAAAGGAGAATCCTCAAGCATTTTAACAACTTGAAAAAAGGCTGGGAAAGCAGGTGCTTTTTCTTTTAGGAGATTGGACTTTAAAATAATGCCTGGAATTTTCCAAGGATCTGCTAACTGACAAAGTCTGTTCCATGTTTGCATTTTTTCAACATGAATAAAGATTTTGGCAAGTCCACTTTGATGTCTTAAAAAGAAATGGGCATTTTCTAAAAATTCAAAAAGTAATTCGAAATCAGTAATCACGAAATAACCTTGCCATTCTCTGCGAAGCGATTGAATCATTTCTAAATAAACAAGAGCATCGTTTAAATTTTGAATGGGAAAGGGAGATTTCAAGACCAAAGAACTTGGAGCAATGGCTGATCCAAGATGATGAATATGAATCATCCCATCCCGATGGGCCTCGCTGATGCTAGGAGGATAAATTTTATTCAAAGCGTAATGAGAGAGCATGCTCTCAGAAGTATATTGAACTAGCCCTTGAAAGGTATTCCCTCGAGAGATAGAGGCCACATCAGGTAAATATTGTTCAACCGTTTTTTCAATGGCTAAAAATGAAGAGCGTGTTTCTCGAAATTCTTTTCTTTTCTCACGATAGATAATAAAGGCTTTGGCGGTTTGAGCATGTCC
>JAYRIK010000023.1:0-1751 GCA_041906865.1 Candidatus Auribacterota bacterium | reverse complement strand
TTTACCAATGTTCTTAAAAGAAAAGATGGAACGGTTTGGTGGGAAGGTTTGGATGGAGAAGTTCCCAACGAAGGTATTGATTGGAAGGGGGAGGCATGGACCCCTAAAAAAGGAGAAAAGGGGGCTCATCCGAATAGTCGCTTTACAGCTCCAGCTTCTCAATGTCCATCGATCAGTCCTGAATGGCAGAATCCAACAGGGGTTCCCATCAGTGCGATTATTTTTGGCGGACGTCGTTCCAAGCTAGCGCCTCTTGTCTATGAATCATTGAGTTGGGACCATGGTGTTTTTTTGGGGGCTACGATGGCTTCAGAAACAACAGCGGCTGCAACTGGGAAAGTGGGTGTGGTACGTCATGATCCTATGGCAATGCTTCCTTTTTGTGGATACAACATGGGAGATTATTTTGGACATTGGATCAACATGGGGTCTAAACTAAAACATGCTCCTAAAATTTTTCATGTAAATTGGTTTGGGGTAGATGCACAAGGAAAATTTATGTGGCCAGGATTTGGTGAGAATCTGCGGGTTATTCTTTGGATGTTGGATCGATGTAAAGGAAAAGCTGAGGCTGTTTCTTCTGCGATTGGTTATCTTCCAACTTTTGATGGGATTAATATCTCAGGCCTTAATATTTCTAGAGAAGTTTTAAAAGATTTATTGAATGTGAATATTCAAGATTGGAAAGAAGAATTGAAAGACATTCGGACCTTTTTTGAAAAATTTGGCGATCATCTACCGAAGGCGTTGTGGAAAGAATATGAAGCTCTTGAAAAGAGATTATCCGAATAACTAGCCCTTAACTTTTCTGTTTTTTTGCTATTATTATCTCATCTATGAAATTCTCTTCTTCTGAAAAAAGATACATCATTGTCGGATTATTTCTTGTGGGTTTTTTAATAGGGATTGTTTTCGTTTTGAAATCTTTTCAACCTCATCGTGTAATCCCCTTAGAAGGCGGAAAAGTAAAAGGCCCTATTAATGCTCCTGTCTGGATTCAGGAATTCAGTGATTTTCAATGTCCTTCCTGTCAGAAAGCCACTCAAATGGCTCATGCAATTTTTGATAAATATCCTGGAAAGATTCGCCTGATTTTTTATCATTTCCCTTTAAGAATGCATCCTTGGGCTAATCTTGCGCATCAATGTGCTGAATGTGCTTTCATTCAAGGTAAGTTTTGGCCTTATCACGATATTTTATACGCGAAGCAATCAGACTGGGTGAATCAGTCCAATCCTAAGGAAACATTGGTTCAATATGCGATTTCTCTAGGGATGAATGAAGCAAGTTTTAGACAATGTGTGAATACAGGACAGGGAGGGATTCAAGTGATGGGGGATATGCAGAGAGGACAGTTTCAACAGGTTGACTCGACTCCCACTTTTTTTGTAAATGGTAAACGTATTTTAGGTGGAGTGACTTTTCAACAAGAATTGGAGAAAACCATTCAACAAGAATTAGGAAAAAAGTCATGATGGGTTTATGGGTGTTGATAGGAAGAGTAATGGTGGGGTTAATTTTTGCTTACGCAGGTTTAAGTAAGCTTTTAGAACCTGTTGAAAACTTTCAAGCTATTTTAAGCAATTACGCATTGGTCCCTTCTTTTTTGACTCCGATGATTGCACATGTCTTACCATGGATTGAATGGTTGGGTGGAGGTTTCTTGATTTTAGGCTATGCCCCTCGAAAAACTTCTTTTTTAATGGGTTGTGTAAGCCTGATGTTTCTTTTTTCTTTAATGGCTAATTTCA
>JAYRIK010000022.1:0-1921 GCA_041906865.1 Candidatus Auribacterota bacterium | reverse complement strand
TGGATGAAGCCAATAAGCGTTTAACCACAGCAGCTACTCAGCGTCAGGCTGAAGGCGCGCAGCAACTTGAATTGGCAATGAATGATCCCGCCTTTATACAAAGAGCTCATGATGCTTTTCAATACGCAGGAGCTTTAGG
Source organism: Candidatus Auribacterota bacterium (assembly GCA_041906865.1). Classification (GTDB taxonomy): domain Bacteria; phylum Auribacterota; class JACPWU01; order JACPWU01; family JACPWU01; genus CAZXEQ01. The sequence goes on along the minus strand of JAYRIK010000022.1, from coordinate 1,782 downwards.
AAAAGGAAAAGCGTTTCTAGATCAGTTGAATCAATCTAATCCACAAGCTTATGTTAATTACAGAACATTCGTTGAAATGGAAATGAAGTTGATGGAAAGCAGATTAAAATCTTTGGATCAAATTGGTGGAACTGATAAACAAAGAGAAATGCTGGAAAAAATGTTTGATGTGGTCAAAAAAGATTTTGCTTCAAATCCTCAAAGGGCAGCGCAATATTTTGAAGGTTTGAGGGAAGCCATTTCAAACATGAGTCGTGCAGTTATTCAATCTGCTCAACCTGTAGGGGAAACCAATCGATATTCTGAAAAAAATAAAACAAATGAAAATAAAAAACCTTATCTTGAAGGATATAGAAATAAAGACATTGAATTGACTGCTCAACAAAAGGGATGGAGTATTCCTGAGACAATCAGACGTCTTCAGGAAAAAAAATTAAGGCAATGAAATTGAGGGAAAAAAATGCCTGTCAACTTATTTGATGAAGACGAATCACCAGCTGTTAATCTTTTTGAAGATGAAGCTCCAGCGGTCAATCTTTTTGAAGATGAAAGGATTGGTTCAAGAAATAATGAAAATGAAATCATTAACTATTTAATGAAATCATTGATGAATTCTTCTTCTTTGATCAGAGGAGCAGGTGAATCTTTGATTAATACACCCGCTCAAATTGCAAATTTGTTTTTGCCAAAAGATCATGAACTTAAACTTTTAAAGTCTTATCCACAAAACACTTTGTATGATTTAGGCGCAATTGGTGGGGATACCTTAGGATTTTTAGGAGGCGCAGCTCCGTTAAATGCGCTGAGAAAAGGAGCTGAGTCTTTGCCCATGATTGGCGAATTAGCTAAAAAATTAGGCGGTGAAGGTTTTCCAGGCATGGCACGAAGGGCGTTGGGAGCAGCGGGGTTTGGTGCTGCAAAATCTGAAGATAATGCCATGCAAGACGCTTTAATCAGCGGTGGTCTTTCAGCTGCACTAGAATCACTGTTTAAAACTCCTGGATTGTTTAAAAAACTGGCTCCTACTCAATTATTCAGAGGGAAGTTAACTCCTGAAGAATTAAAAAAGAATTTGGAAATAGCAGAAGGCACCAACACAACTTTAGGCGAAGTAATTGGTTCGCCAGTTTTAAAGAGATTGCATGAAAATGTGTTTACCAAAATTCCATTTACTGGAGCTGAGGACGCATTATTATCGACAGGGGTACAAGTTAAAAATAAAGGAGAAAACATATTTAAGGACTTGTATACTGGAGAATTACCAGAAAATCTAGGAGCTACCATCCAGAATGAATTAAAAAATGTTTATAAAGACAGTTATGGAAAAAAAACCAGATATTGGGATTTGGTTGATAAAGCAGCTGATAGGTTAGGAGTCAAAATCCCCAGAGAAAATTTAAGTGAAAAATCATTAGAGATTTTATCAAATATTACAAAAAGTCCTGAATTAATCAGAGAAATGCCAAAAAGTGTACTTAATGATTTTAAGGAAATTGCTGCAAACAAAGGAGATGAAAGTTTAAAATTTTCAAAGATTTACAAATCAGTATTGGAAGATAAAGCCAAGAAATTCTCTTTAAGCGGCGATAGTTTCTTAGCCAGTCAATACAAGGAACTGGCAAAGGTTTTAGATAATGACATCTTAGGAACCATCAAAAAAAATCCAGAATTATCTGAAAAATTTGAAAGGGCTAACAAATATCATGCTCAAGCATATGCTCCGTTTTTAGACAAAGACATTAAAACTTTTCTAAGGAAAGGCGGCAATCCTGATAAGATATT
>JAYRIK010000021.1:0-5572 GCA_041906865.1 Candidatus Auribacterota bacterium | reverse complement strand
TCGGGGCCCATCACTTTTTCAATAATGTTCGCAAGCAATGGGTAATGCGTGCATCCTAAACTCAGAGTATCAATATGCTGCTCTTTTAATGAAGAAAGATAGTTTTGGGCAATTGAAAATGTTTCTGGATGGTTGATCCAATCTTCTTCAACCAGCGGAACAAAGAGGGGACAAGCTTTGGAAAAGATGTGTGCTGTGGGGTGAAGATGGGAAAACAGTTTTTCATAGGCTTGGCTTTCAATGGTTGCACGTGTTCCTATAACGCCAATTCTAAAATTTTTAGTAGAAGTAAGTGCTTTTTGAACAGCGGGTTCAATGACTCCCAAAATAGGCACATGAAAATTTTTTCTGAGTTGCGGAAGAGCAAGGGCGCTGACAGTATTGCATGCGGCAACGATCAGTTGAACATCACGCGATAATAAAAACTGAACATCTTCAAAAGCAAATCTCTCGATTGTATTTTTAGATTTTGTCCCGTACGGGACGCGAGCAGTGTCGCCCAGATAGATAATATTTTGATTGGGAAGAAGTTTTTCAATTTCCGCTAGAACTGTAAGTCCGCCGATTCCAGAATCAAAAACACCCACAGATTGCATGGTCGATCACCTTTTTGACAAGCAATTTATCATAAGTGGGTGGGAGTCGGGAAGATTAGTTTAGCTTTTTGCTTTGAAACTTATAATCCCATCAGCAATGGCTTGTGCAAGCGTATCTCGATAGTTCTTTTGGGCAAGATTCTTTTCTTCAGATCCATGTGTGATGAAGCCAACTTCAACGAGGATTGCTGGAGTTGTTGCATTTCTTAGAACAAAAAAACGAGCACCTTTCACACCTCGTGAACGTGACCTGACTTGCGTAATCATCTTTGACTGTATGGATCGTGCTAATTGATAGCTTTTGGTTTTATTTCTTACGCATGAAGTGCCATTTTCTTTAACATTTGCATTTGCATAATAAAAAAGCTCAATTCCATTTACAGTGCGGTTACGAGCTGCATTCGTATGAATGCTTACGAAAATATCAGGCTTGTACTGACGAGCAAGTCCAACGCGTCCCCATAGGCTGATAAAATTGTCCACGCTGCGTGTCATCAGAACGCGAATCCCTTGAGCCTGAAGCTTATCCCTTACTTTTCTTGCTACATCTAAATTAATATCTTTTTCATGAATACCACGCCTTCCTTTTGCGCCCACGTCATAACCCCCATGACCTGGATCTAAAAGAACTGTAAAAGTGGATCTCGATAAAACATTGGTAGGTGGTTTTTGACTGGGTTGAGCAATTGCAAGAGGTTCATTGATCGAAAGTTTAGAAAATGTTTGAGTTCCAAATTGAAAGGGGATCAGGAGTCTGCCATTTACCAATCTTGCTTCAGAAGGCATTTGGCCAATTTTACCGTTCATTGAAAAATAGGGAGAACCCACACGAAAAGAAAATTTGGTTTGATTGCCTTGCAGATGAACCATTTTTGTTTTGGGATTCCAGATTTCTTGCATCCCATAAGCCTTGGCAAAAGAAGTTAGGGGAACAAAAGTGATGTTCTGGAAGGTAAAGGCACGGCTTTCAATCAGGCCTTTTGAGCCTTGAATGGTTACAGCGGTGATATCTGCAGGATAGACAAAAGTTAAAAATATAAGGATTAAATAGAAGATTTTTCTAAACATAGCAACAAGTATTCTATCATAAAATTTTTGAGAAAAATAAAATTAATCAACCTTTAAGATGATCTTTTCTTATTTGGTTCTTCTACTTTTGTCCTTAAAGAGAAGTGAGGTTTAAAGCAGATTTTATTTAAAAAAGTTCAATTATGAACATATTAACGAATAATTAATTATTTCTTAATTACTTCTTATACAAATAATTATATATAAAAATAATATATTTTTTGATTTTTTTAGAATATGCGCTATATTACATTGCTAGTGTTTATAAAGAATTCTAAATAATAACGCTAGTTCATTTTTTCTAAATTTAATCTATTACTCGCATTACAAACAAATTTAATGAAAAAACTGATATCGCTATTCCTATGTATTTCTCTATTAGACAGCCAAGGTCTAACCTTAGGTTATTCAGAAACTCAAAATCCTTCTCAATCTTCTAGGCTTAATCCGGCTCTTTTATCACCCTGGTTTGAAGTTACCTCTCAAAGCAAGTCTTTCTCTTGGAATGGTTCAGGTCTCATTCTTATTCGTGATTTACACGCAGATGGTGAAGCTCAACTTAAAATTGCCCAAGGCATTGAAGCAATGACTCGCCAAACTGGCAGCACTCTTGTTCTTGAAGAAGGTGCAGTGGGTAAAATTGACACAGGTTTTCTAGGAACATTTCCAAATCAATCCATTCGTGAGGAAATCACCAAGGAATATGTAAAGAGCGGATGGGTGAGAGGTCCTGAATTTCTATCGATAGCACACTTTGGGGAGTTGGATTTGGAATTACGAGGGGTGGAAGATCAGACTTTATATCAAAAGAACTTTGCCCAGTATCGGGAGGTAATGAAACATAAAAAAGAGGTTGATGCTTTACTGGGTTTGCTTAAAGAAGAACTTACAAAAGCAAAGAAGAAATTTTGTTCAGTTGAATTTAGGAGGTTTGAGGAAAAAAGCGAACAATTTCAAGATAATCACATAGCTTTAGATGAATATGTAAAGTTCCTTCTTCATTATTCTTTTAATCCTTCCCAATGTCTGCATCTTTCTCTTTTTAACGATTTGATGGAAAAGAAAAGGCATATCAATGAAACGAGTGCCGAAAAAGAGAAAAATCTGTTAATCCAGGAATTAAGTCTAAAGCTTGACAAGCAATCTTTAGGTTCTTTTATGCATGCAAGTCTTGAATATCGTTTGGGACGTATGAGCATTCAGGAGTTTAATCAGCATTTGGGTCAGCAGGCTCAGAAAATAGGTAAAGATGCCAAAGACTACCCTGAGCTTTATAAATTAATGGAGTGGATTAGGCTTCAGAGTGAAATGGATGGGGTTAAATTATTACAAGAAATCAAAAGTCTTGAAGAAGTGAATATCAATAAATTAGCTAAAACTGATCAAGAAAAAAAACTGAAGGATTTAACCAGACAAATTCAATCAATTCAAAACTTTTTAAATCTTGAGTTGAGCAGACAAGATTGGGAGAAATATCAGGAGTTGTCCAAAAATTCTGAAATTTATTCTTCGAGCGAAGTCGAGAAGTTAAATTTCAGAAAAGGTTTAAATGATGGTTCTCGACAGGCTCGAACAGTAAAAGGTTCCAATTTTAGACAACCTGCAGAATATGACATCAGTCAAGTTGCTTATAAGCTTGAAAAAATACTGGGAGAAAAATTTTCTTCTTTGACGGATCTTCATAAAATAAATGGAATCCTTGCTGATGCTAAAAAGTTTTATGAATTAGCAAGGGAAAGAGATCAGGTCATTGCAAAAAACTCCATTGGTTCAATGAAGGAAGTTTCAGGGAAGAAGCCTTCCCGATTGACAATTCTTGTGGTGGGAGGCTTTCACTCAACTGGTGTTCAAGAAGTTCTAAATGCTCAAGGCATTAATTACATTGAACTGACTCCAAGAATGAATCATGTGCCTAACGCCAGTCTTTATTTGACGCGAATGATGGATCCTCGTTTTAAGATTGGCACCATACCTCTTCCTTGTCTTTTTCAAGAAGTTGCCCAAGCTCTTGCCGATACTGTCAGTGAAGACACTCAGAAAAAATTGAGTGTTTTGTATTTGAATGCTTTAAGAGGTCAATTGTCTGTTGAATTGAAAGGGGATGTAACGGCTGTTCAGAAAAGACTTTTAGATGCGCTAGCTCTTTGGAAAAAACAAAGAGGTGAATTGTCCAAAGAAGACGTAAAGGTTTTTGAAATTTTAGAATCAGAAATCAAAAGCCCATCATCTATAGAATCTCCATCTTCTGATATTTCTAAAGAAGAAATTGAACGATGGATGGAGGGAAAAGAATATACGGAACTTCATGCTACTGTTTTAATCAAAATTCTCGAGACTTTTTATTCTGAGAGAAAAGATCTCATTGAATATGCGAAAGATCTTTATCAGAAGAAGTGGGGTCGGCATAAAGTACGACGACAAATTTTCATTCATCAAGATGGTATGGCGATGGCTCCTATTTTGACGGCTCTGAAGAAAATGGGAGTATTGGATCTTTTTAAAGATGGCCATTCAGCAAGTATGGGAGAAATAATTGCAAAGACAAAAGGAAGTCCAGGTTATCTTCATGTCGCAATGCGCCTTTTTGTTTCTCAGGGCTGGATGACAAGAAAAGGTGAGGCGGGTACGGATGATTTGACTTATACCCTGACAGAAGACGGAACTTATATTTTGTCACTTTTAGATTATTATGGGCCTGTTACTGAGTTTATGGATCAAGCAGTTGGAATGGATGATTATTTGTTTGGAGAATCACGCGCCCCTCCTGCGGATGGACAAAAAAAATCTTATGCACAGTTAATTGAACTCTCTAAAAATCAATGGAATTTACCTCCCGAAACAGATCCTCGAAAGAAAATGCTTCGCGAACGTGTGATTCAACAGTTAAATGGAATGCTTCTTGGCCCCACCATGGTGGCGTTGGGTATGCATCGCATTTTTGATGAATTCAAGAAAAATTCATATTCGATGAAAGTAAATCAAATTCAAGGAAATGCCCCACATCTTGTAGAAGCGTTTACTCTTTTGGAGCAACAGGGATGGTTGACTCGAAACGGAAATGTTTTCACACTTACCCACGATGGACGATCGGCTGCAGTTTTAGCGTCAGCTTATGGCGTGACCACTTCTTATCTACCTCTTTTTTCAAAATTAAAAGAACTTTTAGGAGGTCAAAGTAGAGAAGCACTTTTCCCGCGTGATAGAGATGGGCATGAAACGCATGTAAATCGACCCATGAATGTTTGGGGTAGTGGAGGAGCGCATATCGCTTATTTTAAAGAAGCGGATAAAATGATCATTGAAATTTTTAATCGTCCTCTTGAAGAACAGCCTCGTGGGATTGCAGATATGGGGTGTGGGGACGGAACTTTCCTGATTCATCTGTATGAAGTTGTGATGAAAACTAAGCGAGGAAATAAGATAAGGGAAATTCTTGCAAGAATTAATGAGTTAGACAAAAACCCCGATCTTATTAAAGTTGGAGGGGCAAAGTATCAAGAATATTTAGCAGCAAAAGAGGAATACGAAAAATACAAACTAGTTATTGTTGGGGCTGATTTTAATGAACAAGCTAGAACTATTACAGCTAATAATTTAAGTGAAGAAGGTGTTACTGACGTACAAGTTATTTTTGGCAATATTAATGATCCTAAGAAATATGCTGAAGATTTGAGGGTTTTGGGAATAGAGGCAAAAGATTTATTGCATGTGAGATCGATGTTGGATCACAATCGCCCCTATTTACCTCCCAAGAATACAGATCATATTCGTCCGGATCGCAGAACTGATTCGGGGGCTTATGTGAATAATGGGCAGATTATTCCGAATAACCAGTTACAGCAAAATTTGGTAGAGCATTTTGAGGGCTGGCAAGAGCATTGCATTGGAGATGCAGGGCTGCTTGTGAT
>JAYRIK010000020.1:0-4746 GCA_041906865.1 Candidatus Auribacterota bacterium | reverse complement strand
TGAGGGCGAGAAACTTCGAGTTCATAACCTTCACGTCTCATGGTCTCAATTAAAATAGAAAGCTGTAATTCTCCTCTTCCAGATACTTTTAAAGATTCTCCACCACCGACTTCTTCGACACGAATTCCCACATTGGTTTTTGCTTCTTGGAATAAACGTTCTCGAATATGGCGTGAAGTAAGAAACTTCCCACCGTCTTTTCCAGCAAGAGGGCTAGAATTATGGGCGAAAGTCATAGAAATGGTAGGCTCATCAATCTTGAGCACGGGTAAAGCCTGAGGATTTTCAGGATCAGCAATCGTTTCTCCCACAAGAAGATTATCAAGTCCGGCCATGCATATAATATCGCCTGCTTTGACATCTTGAACAGGAATGCGTTGCATCCCTTTATAAGTAAAAAGGCCTGTGATTTTACCTCGGGTCTGGCTCCCATCACGTCGCATCAAGACGACAGGGCTTGTAACTTTCATTTGTCCATGATAAACCCGTCCAAGTCCCATGACTCCAAGATAATTGTCATGATCAAGCATAGTGATAAGCATTTGAAGAGATTTTTCTGGATCAGCTTCGGGGCCTGGGACATGTTTAATAATTGTATTAAAGAGAGGTTTCATATCCAGACCCTCATCTTTAAGATCAATCCAAGCTTGGCCGTCCCTGGCAGAGGTATAAACAACAGGAAAATCTAACTGTGCATCCGATGCATTGAGTTCACAGAAAAGACTAAAAGTAAGATCTAAAACTTCATGGGGCCTGGCATTGGGGCGATCTACTTTATTAATAACAACCAGAGGTTGAAGGCCGAGTTCTAAAGATTTTTTGAGAACAAATTTGGTTTGAGGCATAGGTCCATCAAAAGCATCCACAACTAAAAGAACGCCATCTACCATTTTAAGAATACGTTCCACTTCGCTTCCAAAGTCTGCATGCCCAGGGGTATCCACAATATTGATGCGAATCCCTTGATATTCGACAGAGGCTATTTTAGAAAAGATGGTGATCCCACGCTCGCGTTCAAGATCATTAGAATCCATCAAGCGCTCTTGAATCTCTTCTGTGGGCTTAAAGACTCCACTTTGACGCAGGAGGGCATCCACCAAGGTGGTTTTTCCATGATCGACATGGGCAATAATCGCTATATTTCGTATATCAGGTCGTCTATTCATAATAAAAACTCGGCATTTGTTCTACGTATTGAGCATGATGCATAAATGCATCAAAACCTTATGTTTTACGCACGATTTATCAATGTGTGACGCATAACAGTTTTTTCAGGCCGCACATACTAACAGCTCTTTATTGAATAAGCTAGAGAAGAGTTATAAAAGATAAATCCTACTTTTTAAAAGAAGTTTCATTTTAAAATGAGGTTTTGATGTAAGATATAAGTGGTTGATGACATGACTGACTCCTCAAAGGCATTCTTCAAACTTTGTTTGGTGGCCTTTTTAGCTCGTCTGAGCTATCAGATGGGGCGCACCCCTGCATTGCCACGTTTTGCACAAGATTTAGGTGCTAGTCCTGAATGGATTGGTTGGATTGTGGCCGCTTCTACAATCACAGGTATTTTCATTAAAGTTCCTGCGGGTGTTTTATCCGATATTTTTGGACGTCGTAAGATGATTCTTGTTTCTGCTTTCTTTTTTGCTCTGACTCCTTTTTTCTATTTAGCTGTTCATACGCCTGGGCAGCTTTTAGCTTTGCGCTTCTTGCATGGTTTTGCCACAGCCATTTTTAGCCCTGTGGCAAGTGCTTTTGTAGTGGAACTTTTTGAGAAGAGTCGGGGAGAAAAAATTGGATGGTTTGCGGCAGCAAATGAATTGGGGAGTACGGCAGGACCTCTTTTGGGGGGATTAATTCTTTTTTGGAGTTCGAGTTTCTCAATCACTTATTTGTCTGTGGCCTTTTGCGGATTATTACCTTTGCTGGTTCTTTGGAGATTGGGATCTCATTGGGAGGTGATGGCCAATGGATGTAAAGAGAATCCTTCTTGGAGGCAAGCACACACTCTTTTTGTAAAAGGGGTTAAAGAAATTGTTTGGCATCGATCTATTCTGATTGCAGGAATGATGGAGGCCTGTCTTTTTTTAGGGATTGCTGTTTTGATTGCATTTCTTCCTTTGTATGCGAGGACTCATGGGATGAATGAAGCCCAGGTGGGAGTTTTACTGGGAATTCAACTTATTGCAGGGATGGCAGGAAAACCTTTAACGGGAAAACTCTCAGATCGTTTAGGTCGAAAACCCATGATTGTTTTTGGGCTTATTCTGTGTGCTTCGACATTACCTTTAATTGCTCTCACCTATTCTTTTTGGCCTTTACTTTCACTTTGTTTATTTTTTGGTTTTGGAATGGCAATTGTGACTCCATCGACGACGGCTTTGGTTGCGGATCTTTGTCATAATCGCCGGTATGGATCAGCGATGGGGGTTTTTGGAACAATCTGGGATATGGGGGAAGCAGCAGGGCCTATTCTTGCAGGAATTTTGATCGGATCTTTAGGGTATTTACCTGCTTTTAGCATTATTGCGGGGATGATGGTGATAGGAGCTTTGTTCTTTACGATTTTTGTAAAAGATCCTGTGCCGACTCATTCTAAGGGAGAAGTTGTTTTATCAGAAGAAGTTTCCCTGCGGGATTAGGCATAAAAAAACGTCCTGATGGGATATCAGGACGTTTTTTTTATTTAGAAACCTCGTTAATTTCTACTGAACCAATTTGTTATCTGCTCTGCGAGGAGGATCGTTTCGAGGTCTTTCAGCTGCAGGAGGATTCCCTTTGTAAGAAGGGGTAAGTTCTAGATTGATTTTAGCCCAAACAGGATCTTGATCCTCGGTATCCACAATTGCATTAATAGGACATTCAGGTAAACAAAGACCGCAGCTGATGCAAACTTCAGGGTCAATGATCATGAATTCTTTACCCTGATAATCTCCAGGATGAATACATTCTACAGGACAAACAGAAGCGCAAGATGCATAGCGTTCACCCAAACATTTTTCTGTAATGACGTAAGACATTATCTCCTCCGTATCTATAATTGATCTATTGGTTTTTAACAGTTGAAAACTAAAATTTTAGATAGTGTACAAAAGGTGCTTGAAAAGGTCAAATAAAAAGGGGATAGGGTATAGTGAATAGTGTATAGTGAAAAACGATTATTTGGATTGAAAATATGTATTCACAATCCACCATTCACAAATCCCAATTCACGGTTTTATTATGGATAAACACGAAGTTGCACATATTCTAGAAGAGATTGCTGTTCTCCTAGAACTTAAAGGAGAAAATCCTTTTAAGTCGCGTGCCTATTCAAATGGAGCACGTGTCATTGAAGCTCTCGAAGAAGATCTGGTTACTTTGGTCGATAAGAAATCTCTGCAAGAAATTAAAGGCATTGGTGAAGCCTTATCCGAGAAGATCACTGAGCTCGTGACCACAGGGCGTCTTGCTTATTATGAAGATCTGAAAAAATCAATTCCAGCAGGACTGCTTGAGATGCTAAGCATTCCAGGATTAGGCCCTAAAAAAATTCAAGCCCTTTATAAGGGCTCGAAAATTACTAGCGTCGATCAATTAGAAAAAGCCTGCCGGGAGAATCTTCTTTTAAAGTTGGAAGGTTTTGGAGAAAAAACGGAAAAGAAGATTTTGCAGGGAATAGAATTTGTTCGCAAAAATAAAGAGCGCCATCGTTATGATGAAGTGGATGCACAAGCTCAATTGATTTTGCAAGCGTTTGGAAAACATCCCAAAATTATTCGTCAGAGTATTGCGGGAAGTTTGCGCCGGCATAAAGAGTTGATTAAGGATATTGATCTTTTGGTGAGTGCCAAACCTAAAGATGCAATAGCTCTGATGGATGTATTTGTGGCTCTTCCAGAAGTAGAACGTGTCATCGTAAAAGGAGAGACCAAAACCAGTGTTCTTTTAAAATCTGGAATTAATGTAGATCTTCGCGTTGTTTCAGATGGGGAATTTCCTTATGCGTTGCATCATTTTACAGGTAGTGCTGAACACAATACGGCGATGCGGAGTCGGGCAAAAAAGATGAACATGAAGCTCAATGAATATGGCCTTTTCAAAGAGGATAACACGCTTGTGAAGTGTGTGGATGAGGCCGCTATTTTTAAAGCCTTGGGTTTGTTTGAAATTCCGCCCGAGCTACGCGAAAATCAAGGAGAGATTGAAACAGCTGAAAAAGGAAAAATTCCAACCCTCATTTCTGAAAAAGATATTCGTGGGGTTTTTCATGTGCATAGTCATTGGAGTGATGGGAATGCAACTTTGCGAGAAATGATTCAAGGGTGTATTGATTTAGGTTATGAATATGTGGGGATTTCAGATCATAGTAAATCTGCTTTTTATGCCAAGGGGTTGAAAGAAAATGAAGTTTTCAAACAGCATGAAGAGCTGGAAAAACTTTCAAAAGAGTTTAAAGAGATCCGAATTTTTAAAGGGATTGAAGCGGATATTTTGGGCGATGGATTGATCGATTATGACGAAAAAATTTGGCCAAAATTTGATTTTATTATTGCTTCTGTTCACAGTCGTTTTGGAATGGCTGAAAAAGAAATGACACAGCGCATTATCAAGGCAATGGAAAATCCTTATGTTACTTTCTTAGGCCATCCGACAGGACGCTTGATTTTGGAACGAGAACCTTATGCTCTTAATATGCATGAAGTGATTGATGCAGCTTCTGAATTGGGTGTGGTGATAGAGCTGAATGCAAGTCCTCATCGATTT
>JAYRIK010000019.1:0-9962 GCA_041906865.1 Candidatus Auribacterota bacterium | reverse complement strand
GTTTCTGTTTTTGTTTAAATGATTTTTTTTGGTCATCTTTTAGAAAGAGAAAACGACCCCAAGAAAAAACTTGCTCTCATTTGTGGGAAAATTGATGATCATTTTGCCACGATTTTCAGACAAATTATTTTAACTAATTTTGAACTTCAGGCTCATACAGAAGGCCTAGCAAAAGGGGAACTTCCAGAAGAAAGCTTGAATCATTTCTGGCTGCAAGCTAATCAAGATTTTTATGGGAATAGTGTCAAACTCACAGAAGCCTATGCACATGGATGGAAATACATTCCTCACTTTATTCATTCTCCTTTTTATTGTTATGCCTATGCCTTTGCTCAATTATTCGTTTTAAGTCTTTTTCAAAAATATCAGGAAAACAAAAAAGCCTTCATTCCAACTTATATAGAAATGCTTTCTCTGGGAGGATCCCAACGTCCTGAAAAATTAGCTCGAATCGTCGGACTTGATTTCAAACAAGCGGGTTTCTGGAATAAAGGAATTTCAATTTTAGAGAATCTTATTCAAGAAGCAGAAAAATTATCAGCATTAGATAAAACTCTTTCGCCTCGATAGGATTATGTTAGATCAAAAAAAAGGATCCTTATTAACAGTTTTTCTAGCTGTTCTCATTGATCTAATGGGATTTGGCATTGTCTTACCTCTTTTACCTTTTTATGCTTCCGTCTTTAATGCAACTCCTCTTCAAATTGGACTTCTTTACAGCATTTATTCTTTTGCACAACTTATTTTCTCTCCCCTTTGGGGAAGTTGGTCTGATCGCTTTGGTCGACGTCCCATTATGCTCATCAGCACATTCGGTGCATGTATTGCCTACACCATTTTTGGATTTTCACGATCCTTATTCATACTCTTTCTGTCTAGACTCATTGCGGGAATCATGGGAGGAAATATTTCTACAGCCCAAGCTTATGTGGCAGATGTCACAACACATGAAGATCGAGCGAAAGGAATGGGACTCATTGGAGCAGCTTTCGGGATTGGGTTTGTCATTGGCCCTGCAATTGCAGCATTATTGATTCATGAAAAAATAGCAGCCTTTTTTCATATTTCACAATTTCGTTATGCCCTACCTGGATTTTTTGCGGCCTTTTTATCATTTTGCAGCTTTCTTCTGGTTTATTTTAAATTACCAGAAACAATCGCAAAGAAATCAACCGAAGATACTGATCGCATTGTCAAAATGAGTGTCTTTTCAAAGACATTCTGGAAAGTTATTTTTGGAAATGGAAATTTTTCCTCTTCTTTAATTCCAAAATTAGTTTTGTGCCTTTTTCTTATTATTTTTGCTCAAGCTAATCTTTATAGTTCCTTTCCTCTCTTTTGTCATAACCAACTTCACCTTTCAGCAGAAGGGGTAGGAATATTATTTACCTTCATCGGAATTATTTCAGCTTTGATTCAAGGCGGAGCCATTAAATATTTAACTCAAAAATTTCACGAAGAAAAACTTTTTGTAACTGGAAATATTTTGATGATGATAGGACTTTTCTTCGTTCCTTTCTCATCTTCAGTTTATATGTTAGCTATTTTTCTCGGGATCATGAGTATGGGAGCAAGTCTTAATACACCAACACTCAACAGTCTCATTTCTAAAGAAGCCGACCCTAAAAACATGGGCGCCATGATGGGAGGAGCTCAAGGGATTTCAAGCCTTGCTCGAGTATTGGGACCCACTTGGGGAGGATTGCTTTATCATTTTGGACATCGCCTTCCCTTTCTTATCACAAGCTGCTTATTAAGCCTTACCGTATGGATAGGCATTAAAGTTCTTCGACTACATACTTTAACCAAAAATAAATCCGTTTAAAAAGAGGCTGTTATGAATCCTTCTGTAAATAAAAGTTCTATTTTTACAAAAATCATTCGAGGAGAAATACCCTGTCATAAAATTTTAGAAAATGATTCTTGCCTCGCTTTTCTAGAAATTAAACCTATTCATCCAGGACATACCCTGGTCATTCCAAAAATAGAAGTAGATGCTTTTTTTGATTTGAAAGATGCGCTTCTTTCAAATCTCATGATTTTTTCAAAAAAAGTAGCTCAAGCTATTCAAAAAGCCATCGATTGCAAGAAAGTGGGAGTCATGATTTATGGAATGGAAGTGCGTCATGCCCATGTTCATTTGATTCCCATCCACGGAATCACAGGAGAGTTTAACTTCGCAAATGCAAAACCTGCATCAAACGAGGAACTTCAAAAAGTAGCAGAAAAAATACGCAATTATCTGTAGGCACTAGACTACTTAAATTCTACAGTTACAGGACAGTGGTCGGATCCATACACGTTTGGGAGAATCCCAGCATCTTTAACCCCACTCACCAAATCGTTAGAAATGAAGTGATAATCAATTCTCCAGCCGACATTGCGTTCTCGAGCAGCTGTTTTCATATCCCACCATGTATAACGCTGAGGTTCTTGACTAAATTTTCTAAAAATATCCACTTGCCCATCTTCAACCCATCTATCCAACCAATCTCTTTCTATTTTTAAAAATCCGGATACATTTTCATTTTCTTTAGGGCGAGCTAAATCAATAGGTTGATGGGCCGTATTATAATCTCCAGAAACAATAACACTCTTTCCTTGCTCTTTTAACTTTCTAACAAATTTCATCGTTTCTTCATAGAAATCTAGTTTGTATTGAAGTCGTTCGGGACTCGCCTTCCCATTGGGGAAATAAATATTCAGAAGAACAAATTCTGGAAATTCCGTTAAGAGGACACGTCCTTCCTCATCAAATCGAGGCACATCAAAACCAAGACTTACCTGAACGGGTTTACGCTTAGTAAAAGTGGCAACTCCGCTATAACCCTTTCGTACGGGTTGACTCCAATACACGTGAAAGCCTGGAGGATTTAAAAGCATCATATCCAACTGATTTTCATGCGCCTTGGTCTCTTGAACACAAAGAATATCAGGAGAAGTTTTTTCAAGCCATTCCAGAAAACCTTTTTTCTGAACAGCTCGAATCCCATTCACATTCCATGAAAGAATTTTTAAAGACATCATCAAAATTGTCCCGTTTTCAGCATAACCAATGTACATGCATCCAATGTTTCAATCCCCATAGCGTTCGCTTTTTCTGCAAGTTCTGGATTCTCAGCCCCAGGATTAAAAATAAGTCTTCTAGGATGTTTCTGAAGGATTTCGTCAGCCATTTCATCAGATTTTTCATAAGAAATATACAAAGAAATGACATCCAACGGCTCTAAAATATCTCGCAGAGAATGATAAACTTTTATTCCCTCAATCTCTTGGATTTTGGGATGAATAGGGAAAACCGTATGCCCTTTCTGTTTCAATAGAATTACCGCTTGATAGGAATAACGATCTGGTTTATTAGACGCACCCACCACTGCAACGTTCATATCTTCTCCAATACAACATTAACACTGAAAAATCCTTGGCACTTATCTCTCTTCGTTATACCATGAAACTAAATCACTCATATAGGAATTTAAATATATGTCTCGCTTCCCTGTTTCCCAAGAAAAAGAAACTGCGTTAGAAAAACGTCTGGTCGCACTAGGTATTTTCGAAAATGATTTAGAGGAACAATTTGTTCGCTCCCAAGGTCATGGGGGACAGAACATCAATAAAATATCCTCTTGTGTTGTATTAACCCATCGCCCGACAGGCCTTCAAGTCAAATGCCAGCAAGAACGCTCTCAAGCTATGAATCGATTCTTTGCTCGAAGACTTTTAGCAGATAAAATGGAAAAGCAAATTTACGGGAAAAAATTGGCAGAAGAAAAAGAACGTCATAAAATTCGCAAGCAAAAGAAAAGGCGTTCACGAAAGCTTAAAGCCAAATTGAGAGAAGACAAAGAACATCGTCAAAAGAAAAAAGTGAATCGATTGAGCATAAAGTCTGAAGAACATTGAGAGATCTATTTAATTAACTAGAAGTGATTTCATAAGTCTCTATAAGCCTTTCTTTTGCAAGTAGCAACTTCTCGATTCGGCCTTCGGCCTCACTCGAAGAATAAATCATTATTGTTCGAGCATAGTCGAGAACCTTGTGAAACCACTTCTAGTTAAACCTCAACTCCTCCTCTTTCTAAACTCTTAAGCGTTTGTCTTTGCTGACGAAATGTACTGGCAATACTGCGACAAACTGTACTGCAAATCCCCGTAATATTAGGATCCGAAATTCTGTAAAAAACAGAAGTCCCTTCCTTACGAGAAGTCACCACATGCGTGGAAGTCAAAATGGCCAAATGTTTGGATACATTGGACTGATTCATTTGAGTATGAGCCATGATTTCAGACACGTTTTTTTCCCCATCATGAAGGGTTCTTAAAATTTTTAAGCGTCCTATCTCTCCCAAGGCCTTCAAAAAATCAGCAACTTGTTCCAACGCCTCGTCTGAAAGAGTTTTCATTATTATTTCCTTATATTCAGTTAAAAAACTAAACCAAAAAACATTATATGACTATATTTTCATATTATGATTGATTAATCAAGACCGAAACGATATGATTCTCAAAATCAGGCTCCTATAAAATAAAGATCAAAACTTCTATGAATGATACTGTATCCACAAAAAAGATTCAAAAGCCTTCACATCCCAAACAACCTCTTTTCCTTCCCAAACTCTTTTCAACGTTAAAAGAGTACAGCTGGAAACTCTTTTGGGGAGATTTATCCAGCGGAGTTATTGTTGGTATTGTCGCCCTCCCCCTGGCCATCGCCTTTGCTATTGCTTCAGGAGTAACACCAGACCGAGGATTAACGACAGCCATTATCGCGGGGTTCTTAATCTCTGCCTTGGGAGGCTCTCGAGTTCAAATTGGAGGCCCCACCGGAGCTTTCGTCGTTATCGTTTATCATATTGTTGAAAAATATGGCGTGAATGGTCTTCTCATCAGCACTCTGATGGCGGGTGTAATGCTCATCGCTTTAGGACTGCTTAGATTAGGAACCATGATTCGGTTCGTGCCTTATCCTCTCACCGTAGGATTTACGGCTGGAATTGCCGTCGTTATTTTTTCATCGCAAGTAAAAGATTTTTTTGGACTTCAGACAGGGCCCTTACCTGCCGATTTCATTGAAAAATGGGGAACTTATCTAAAATACTTTCACACGGTAGATATTCCAACTTCTCTTCTCGCTATCCTAGCTTTGCTGATTATTATTTTTTGGCCACGCATCAATCGAAAAATTCCAGGATCTATTATCGCCATTATTATTTTGACGGCTTTAGTTCAATTGTTTCATCTCCCCGTCGAAACAATTGGATCACGATTTGGAGCTCTTCCTACAGGATTTCCAGATCTCGTCTGGCCCAAATTTACTCTTTCAGAATTAAAAGAGCTTATGAGTCCAGCATTTACGATTGCACTTCTTGGAGCCATTGAATCTCTGCTCTCAGCAACTGTCGCGGATGGAATGATTGAAGGACGCCATCGTTCTAACACTGAATTAATTGCTCAAGGTATTGCAAATTTAATCACACCTCTTTTTGGAGGAATTCCCGCAACAGGAGCCATTGCACGAACCGCAACCAATGTTAAAAATGGGGCGAAAACACCTGTCGCTGGAATGATTCATGCACTCACCCTTCTTCTCATTCTTCTTATTTTGGGTCCTTTAGCTCGACTCATTCCTCTATGTGTGTTTGCTTCTATTTTGATGGTGGTTTCTTATCACATGAGTGAATGGCATGCCTTTCGAGCTCTTTTAAAATCACCTCGAATGGATGTCGCAGTCTTACTCGTAACATTCTTGACCACTGTTCTTGTAGATCTCACATTGGCTGTTGAAATTGGGTCACTGTTATCTATTATTCTCTTTATGAAGCGTATGACAGATGTTACAACGGTCCGCGAAGTGACACGAGAAATGGATGAAAATTTAGATGAAGAAACCTTACGTTCAGAAAAAGAATCCATTAGCAAAAGAAGCATTCCGAGCGAAGTTCGAGTTTATGAAGCTGAAGGAGCCCTTTTCTTTGGAGTAGCAGAATTAGTTCGGGATAATTTAGAAATTGGTGAAAATCCTCCTCAAGTGATTATTTTGAGAATGCGTCATGTGCTCGCGTTGGACGCCACAGGAATACGAGCCCTTCTGGACTTAAAAAGAGCTTGTCATAAACAAAATACACAACTGGTATTATCAGGACTTCATGCCCAGCCTTTGTTTGCACTCACACGAGCTGATTTATTTCTAGAGTTTGGTAAAGAAAATATAACGGCCAACATCGACGAAGCTCTTCAAAGAGCTCGTAATATTCTTCATAAATAACCGTTAGATTACGATATACTTCCAATATGTCACAAAAAAACGAGCTCAATCTATACATTCATATCCCTTTTTGCCCATCCAAATGCCCTTATTGTGCGTTCAAGACAGGTGTCCACAGAGATTCGACCATTGATCTCTATGTGCAAAAACTATGTTCTGAAATCCAGAGTCGCCTCACTCCTTTGCAGAAAAGTTCCATCAGAACCATTTACATGGGAGGAGGAACAACGAATCTTCTCTCTATACAACAACTCTCCCAAATCATGAAAACCATTCATGATTTTACAAGCTTCTGTGAACAGCCTGAAATCACTGCAGAGCTTCATCCCTTACTCATTCAAAAAGAATACATTCAAGAAATGTTAGCCTTAGGTTTTAATCGTTTCTCAATAGGAGTACAAAGTTTTCAAGACGAAGAACTTCAATTTTTGAAAAGGGACTATTCTTCAAAAGAGGTTCAGGAGAAAATTTTTCTCTTAAGAGAAGCTCAAATCCCAAATTTGAATCTTGATTTCATCATTGCTCTTCCCTCACAAGAAAAAGAACATCTTGAGGCAAATATTCAAACAGCTTTAAAGTTTTCGCCAGAGCATCTCTCACATTATCTTCTCTCAATGGATGAAGGAAGTTTCTGGACGCATCAGAAAAACAAAGGACAATTTGAAGAGATTGAAGAAGACAGAGCTGCCCAACTTTATAATCATGTATGTCAAACCCTGGAAAATTCTTATCATCACTATGAAATTTCAAATTGGGCTAAAATAGGATTCGAATGTCAGCATCATCTTTCATTCTGGGATGGAAAACCTTATCTGGGATTTGGGCTTTCTGCAACATCCTTTGATGAGAAGCTCCACTCTCGCAATACCAGTGACATGAAAAAGTATTTAGAGAATCCTATTCTTTTAGAAGAATCTCTTCCTTTTAAATCTGATCAAGAGAAATCCATCACGAAAATTATCTTAGGAAGCAGAACAAAAAAGGGGATTCGAAATCAATTTTTGAAACCACAAATAGATGCTCTTCGTGAAGCAGGGTTCATTGATTCAACAAAAGATTCGATTGTATTAACAAGAAAGGGATGGCTTTTTAATGATTATGTGGTTGAACAATTGGTAAATGCGTTAGAGTGAGTATTATCCTTTAACGCTTAGGCCTTCTTTCTGAAGAAGAGGGCGTATGGCTTCACGTTGATCTCCTTGTATTTCAATCTGTCCCCCGCTGCCTTTCATAAGATAAGTTCCACCTGCACCGCATCGTGTTTTTAATTTTTTTGCTAACTCTTTCAAAAATTTTTCAGATTTTGGAAGTTGATCAATCACAGTAACAACTTTTCCAGCCCTTCCGGCTTTTTCAATTCTTAAAACAGCTGTAACATCGAAAGAGGGAGGAATTTTTTGAGAAGAGCATGTACACGCTGCCATCAAACGTTTGCATTGAGGACATGTTTTATTTTTTTCTGGATTTGTAGAATAAACCAAAGACGAATCAGATAAGTTCATCTTTCACCCGTTAGCGCAGAAAAAAGCGATATTGAATTGAATTCGTTTTCCCATCTTTAATCATTTGATCAAACTTCTTTCTAAGCCATCGCTTAAAGAAAAATCTTGTCCAAGGGATTAAAAGAAAAAGACCCAACACATCACTCAAAAAACCAGGAATAATAAGTAAAATCCCCGCAACAAAAATAAGAAAAGCATCCAGCATGTGTTCTGCAGGCATTTCTCCTTTTTGTAAAGCCTTATGAAAATGAGACCAGGCTCGCAATCCCTCTAAACGAGAAAGAAAGGCTCCTAAAAATCCAACTCCAAAAACAATTGAAATCGTTGTCCAAAAACCCCAGAGCTCACCCATTCGAATCAAGATGAAAATCTCTAAAATAGGAAATGCAATAAAAGTAATAATCATCAATTTAAGAAGCATTGGAAACTTTTTGACCTCTTCGATAATAAATAACAAAAAGCATTACCCAACTAAAAAGAAAAAGATTTGTGATATTAAAGGTCCTCCAAACCAAATCCTGGGAGCGAAATCCAGCAGGAGCCATCAACACCAAACAAGTCCATACCCCTAAAGCCCAAGATAAGCTAATATCACTCGAAGATTTTCTTCGAAATATTCTTACAATCAAGGGAATATTCCAAAGAGGCAAAACAATTGCAGCAATTAAAGCAATTTTTTCGATCATGTTTCCTCTTTCAAGCAACCCAAAAATTAAGACAATGCATCAGTGAAAATAATACCTGCAAAACAATCATAGGAACAATCACAAAATAGGATTTCTGTCTCAATAAAAGGGCTAAAACAATAAAAAGAGGGAAAACAATCAATAAATATCGAGAATAAGACATAAAACTTCCCATCAAAGCAGGAACGACTCCCATGACCAAGGCATAATAAAAAAGTGTTTTATCTAATTTCATATAAATAAACCAAAGCAAAAAGACAAAGCCCACAAAGAACAAACGATCGATAATGCTGGTTGTAAAATCATGCAAAGTGTAAGTAATATGAATAAAATTTCTAAGAAACCAATCTTTAAGATTAAAAATGTTAGAAATTGAGTTCGAGGAAACATATTCATTTTGCATCGTAAATCCAGAGAAAAAAGCTCCCGTTTTATACTTCATGAAAGAAAGATAAGTTATAAATCCCGCAAGAAAAGCGACAATCAAAAACCACCTCTTGGTAGATTGCTTTTCAGCTTTCTGAAAAACTAAAAAGATGAGGAGAGGCAAAAGAACAAGAATTCCTTGCGCCTTGACCAAGGGGAGAAGAAAAGCAGCTAAAAATGCTAAAAATATTTTTTCCTCATAGAGAGAATAGAAAAAAATTAAAACCAAAGTCAAAAAAAGAGACTCGGTATAAACTAAATTCAAATAAAAACCCGTAGGAAAAGCCAACATAAACAGGCTCGATAAAAATGCAATCTCCGGGTCAAAAAGTTTTTTGACAAAAAGATAAAAAATGCCCAACATCAAGAAAGACAAAAAATTCGATAAGACCAAACCTGCCAGTAAATAATGACTTCGGAAGATCAGATGAAGAATCTTTATCAACCAAGGATATAAAGGGAAAAAATTATTGCTTAGCCCATCCGCTGCATAACCTTTCTCAGCCAGGGAAATATAATGCTGAGCATCCCAAGTTGCTAGTGGTAAGACCCAATTTGAAACAGGATGATTGGAAGAAACAAAATTTCCATTAAATGCGGGGGTATTAAATGGGAGAAGATGAAACCCTAGAAAAACAAGAAAGAAGAAACAAAATTTTGATAAAAATATCAGCGCTAACAGACTTCTTAAGTTGGGCTGAGGCATGCTTCTTCTCTAAAATAAGTCTTCCGATAAAATGCCAATTCCTCGATGGACTCTCGAATATCATTCAAAGCACGATGTGCATCTTTTTTCTCAGGAAGATCTTTATTTTTAGGATACCAATTTTGAACCAGAATTTTAAGCGTTGTCACATCCACATGTCGATAATGTAAATAGGCATTCAATTCCGGCATGTATCGAATGATAAATCGACGATCATGATGTACCGCATTTCCGCATAAGGAAGACTTACGAGGGAAACAATAATGTTTGATAAAATCAAGGGTGAGTTCTTCAGCCTTCTTTACACTGATTTTAGAATTTTTGACTTCTTCGATCAGTCCTGATTTTGAATGATGTTTTTGATTCCAATCATCCAT
>JAYRIK010000018.1:0-5072 GCA_041906865.1 Candidatus Auribacterota bacterium | reverse complement strand
TGCATTAGCTTACTCATTGCAAGCTAATGCCAAACCTAACATACCTTCAAAGCATAGGATTTATTTAAACCAACAAATTTCTAGCTCAATATTTGAACCAAAGAACAAATAAACAATATTTAGCCATGAGCATTAACACTTGTTTTTGCCCATATCGGTTTTGTGTGATATCTCCCCTCTCATAAATAATTCAAATTTTTAATGGGTTTTTGCCCACCACGGGACAATATGAGAGTTGCCATTTATGCAAGAGTATCTACTCACGATCAAAAAACAATTAAGATGCAAGTTAAGCACTGCCAAGAATTTGCAAAACTAAGAAACTGGAAAGTAGCAAAAATTGTTCAAGATATCGCCTCGGGGGCCAAGCAAAGGCCCCAAAGAGACGATATCTTGAAACTTGCAAGAAGAAGAGAAGTTGATGTTGTTATTGTTTGGAAACTAGATCGCTGGGGAAGATCAACATCAGACGTAGTTTCTTCTCTTGAAGAACTAAGAGAGCTAGGAATTAAGTTTGTTTCCATTACAGAAGCACTAGACTTCACAACGGCCAGCGGTCGGGCCATGAGTTCCCTACTTTCTGTTTTTGCTGAATTTGAACGAGAATTAATTCGGGAAAGAGTTAAGGCCGGATTACATATGGCTAGAGAAAGAGGAGTAAAACTAGGAAGGCCTTCAGTCATCAAAGGTAGAGAAAGTGAAATCCGTGCTTTTTACAAAAAATCAAAGAATGTTTCACAAACCGCATTAAAATTTAATGTATCCAGAAGATCGATTAATAGAATTGTGAAATAACACTTTTTTTTAAGATTTTATGGCCAAGTGATTATTTTCGGTTTTATCATAAAACAATAAGTAAAAACAAAAATGAGGTTTTTTTATGATTACGCCAACGGAATGCGCTGAATTACTATCTTTAACTGACGTTAGAGTTAAGCAAATACTCAAGGAAGTTATTCCAGAAAGCGAAATATATCGAACAAAACCAGAGCATGGTCAAATTAAATTATCCGCATCTCAAACAAGAAAAATAATAGAACACAGAAATATGAGCTTTAGGCCAACGATTGCCACTTTTGGGAACGAAAAAGGCGGTGTTGGTAAAAGTCTAATCACTATCAATGTAGCAATTAAACGTGCACAGCAAGGTGCAAAAGTTCTAATAATTGACCTCGATCCAGAAGCGTGTGCGACAAATTTTCTTTTAAAAGAGGAAGATTTTGATAGAGATTTTTTCACAATGCTTGAGGTGTTTAAGAACAATGCAAATTTTAAAGATGCAATACTCCCTACTCGATATGAACATCTCGACATTGTACCATGCAGAGGAAAAGCTCGACGTGCAGAAAAGTATGTGCGAGATGAAAACCTGGGGACATTGATAAAAAGCAAACTTAAAGGATTAACTGAAGTTTATGATTTAATCCTCTTTGAAGTGCCTCCTACTTTTTCAAATATTATCGCAAGTGCCTACATTGCAAGCGACGTAGTTGTCATACCTACATTTCCAGACTCATGGTCACTTGAATCCGTCATGCTCACAATTGAAGACATTCAAGAAGAATCTAGTAAATGGCAAATTAAAACACCTGAGATTAAAGTTATATTAAACAAGTTCCGGCCCGACAGAACAGCATCTAAAGATGCTTGGGAAATGATGATGAGAGAATTTGGTAGTTACGTTTTACCATTTCAGATCAAAGATTCGGCAGACCTCCAAAATTCTATAAATGATGGAAAATCACTCTTTGAAATTCGCTCACCTAAAATAATAAAAGAATCAATTGCAATGTTGGCAGATTTTGTTTGCCCACTGGTAAGCAATGAAAACAAGACAATTCAATAATGGATAGAAAATGAGACCACTTCGCAAGCAAAGCCGTATTGAAGAAGTTCCCATGCTAAATCTTTCTATAGCTGACAAGGACTTAGAGCTCACTAAAAAACTAGAGTCAAACCAGAGACAAAGTGAAGTCAAAGTGGAGACAAAACTAGAGTCAAACCAGAGACAAAGTGAAGTCAAAGTGAAGACAAAAAATAAAGAAAAAATAGAAAGTGGAGACAAAGTAGAGACCAAAGTAGAGACAAAAAAAGAGGAAAGTGAAGACAAACTAGAGTCAAAGTGGAGACAAAAGACATCGTTTTCGACATTGTCGGATGCAGAGAAAGCTATTGCGTATTTTATATACGAAGACTGCATGACAAACGGAATACTGGAAACAAAAGAGACAAGAGTAAGCTTTATCTCTGGCTGTCTAAAAATGCCAACAACCACAGTGAAAAAGACAATTCAAAGACTGGAAGAGCTAGAGCATATTAAGCGTATAAGGTTTAAAAACGGTCGCGGTGGTTGGACAGTTTATTCATTATCCAAAGATATGTATGATCAAATTAGAAATTACCAGGGAAGATTTAAACTAGAGACAAAGTGGAGTCAAACTAGAGACAAACTAGAGACCAAAGTGGAGTCAGAAGTAGAGACAAGCACTCCTAGTAGTAGTAGTAGTTATATTAATACTACTACTAACTATAAAGCAGATGCGTTAGCCAAGATCGAATTAAATGAAGCTTTAGTTCAATTAGGATTTAATCAAGGCCATGTTGATCAACTCATTCGCGATAGTTCATTAAACTCTGAACTTATTCAAAGCTCTCTTGATGCTTTTGCTTTTGATCTTGGATTTGAAGACGTAAAGAAAAAAGTGAGAAGTCCAATTGGCCTAATCATGAAGCTTCTTAAAAATGGGCAGACTTATATTTCAGAAAAAGGTTATGAGTCAGAAGAAGATCGGTTATATCGAGAATTAATCGAAAGAGCTGAAAAAAAGAAAGAAGAAAAATTAAAATTAGAATCACGTATGGCCGAAATTAAGTTTGAAGAATGGCTAGAAAATATTTCAAATGAAGAAAAAAGAAATCTTGTGAAGCCAATAGGGGAGTTCATGGGACTTCTTCATCGACAAGAGTTAAAAGAATATTTTAAAAGGGAAGTGTATAGTGCCAACAATATTAACTAAAGACGGATTTAGATTCTTTTTCTATAGCCACGAAGGTGGTGAACCGCCACATATTCACGTTATCGGAAAGGGCGGAGAAATGAAAGTTTGGCTTAATACTTTAAGTATCTCTAAAGTTTATAATTTATCACCAAAAGAGCAGAGAGTTGTTCTAGAAATTGTTGCTGCCAATGTCGAATTATTTAAGAAAGAATGGGAGAATTTTCATGGAAGCATATAAAATTTTATCAATCGATGAACTTTCAATTATCAAACTAAGCGTTGAAAACGACATGCTTGTTGCCACTATTAGCGATGGCCGTATTGTTTCTATTCCTGTTGTATGGTTCCCAAGACTAAGAGGGGCTTCTCAGGATAAATTAAATCATTTTGAAATATCACCATCAGGTTACGGGATACATTGGCCTGAGCTCGATGAAGATATTTCAATAAAAGCATTTCTTTCATAGCTTTTTTAATTGGAAATGAATTATGAAAATGTTTGACCTTAAAACATCTATTCACGATGCAGTTAGCTTTGCAAAAAATTGCCAATCGTACACAGGAGACGTGGATTTTAGGCAGTTAAGTAACGATGCGTTAGCAATGTCAGCAATACAATATATTTTAATTATTTTATCTGAAGCACTAAAAAGAATTGAGCTAGTCTTACCGGAAAAAATAGAGGAAAAAAATTTTAAAGACTTTGATTGTTCTGGGTGATGAGTTGTTTGAAAAGCATGATAACGTGAGTTGTTATAAAATACTGCAAGATGTTAAAGACAGATTGCCAGATTTAATATTTAGTCTTGAAAAGCTTCTTTCCGATAAAAAATAAATTCATTATCGCCATTTTGGGCCTTGCTTCACATAAAAACAAAAAACCCTATTCAGTTAATTAAAAAAACGCTCATTGGGTCAATTATGAGGCCCTGAGCGTTTATTTAAAACAAAGATCAAACAGCTTTTTAATTCAAAAGCCAGTATAGGCTCTCTCCATTTCATTTATGAACTTAAATCCAAACATAACCTTACTCTCTGCGTATTCTGCAAAATAAAGTGAAAATAAAGTACAAAACATTCAGTGCGTCGAGTTTTGTAAAATTTCCGCCTTATCTTTTTAAAATTATTAAATTCTAAGTAGGGGCAACCATGCTTGACCTCCCTCCCCCAACAAGTTGAGTGATGGAGGTCAAGCATGGTTGCTAATAAGTATTTTTTTATGGTAGTGATGCGGCGGATTTAAAATAATTTTGTGGAGTGGTTTTGGAAATAGAAACAGGAAGAATGAGGATTACGGAAAGAGATAAGGAGTGTGTGCGGTTTGTTGTAGAGCAGGGTTTTGCGACGATTGAGCAGCTTTGGAAGGTGGCATGGAGTGATCAGAAGAATTCTTCATATACATATAATCGGGTTTTAAGTTTGGAGAAATTTGGTTTTTTGAAGTCGGTTAAAATTAATGACACGACAATTAAAATTGTAACATCAACACCAAAAGCTCGGATCATTACCGCTGAGTCTTCAGCTTATCCGACACCAGTTCAAGGTGTGTCAAAAGATTTAGTTCATCATCAACTTCACTTAAATGAACTGAGAATTTTATTTCAAGGGAAAGGATTGAAAGATTGGCGATCCGCAGAATGTCTGGCCGTCGATCCTACATTTAAAAAATTAGGATCGCGTCACGTCCCAGATGCGTTTTATATAAGTAGTCGCGGAATCAGAACGGCGATTGAATATGATCGAACAATTAGAAAAAAAGATCGTATTAAAGAGCGTCTGAGTTTGTATCTGGCCGAGTTAATGTCACCTGACAGAAACATCGACCGACTTATCTATCTGGTCGCTCCGGCCTATTTGAAAACCTATCAGCAGATATTTGATCAGAATTTTGAAAGTGTTCGAGGGATGTTTGTCTTTACAACCTTGGACGAGTTTAAAAAGCAGATAACAGGAGTTTCGCAGTGAGTGCTAAAAACAACTCAAAACCAAACAACAATTCTTCAAATGATATCTATGGAGACATGGGCAAGATGCTCGTTTATGGATTTTTAGCATTTGTAGCATGGATCGTTA
>JAYRIK010000017.1:0-1761 GCA_041906865.1 Candidatus Auribacterota bacterium | reverse complement strand
GGTAGAACAGAAACAGGTCCATAGTCAATATAGGCTAAAAGACCGCTGATCAGAAGAACGATAAAGATGCTGAATGAAATAAGTATTCGTGTCATAAGAGAGCTCTCGCAATTCTAGCTGCAGATTTTGACGTGCAAGCACTTTGATATACTTCGACAACTTGATCTGCCATTTTTGAAAGACTAAAGTGAGACTGAATGCGTTTTTTCCCAGCCTGGCCCATTTCTTGAGCTAAAGAAGGATTAAGTAAAAGAGTTTTAATCGCATTTTTTAAAGCAATACTGTCTTTGGGAGGAACAAGAAACCCTGTTTTCTCATGAACAACCACTTCAGAAATCCCTCCTACATCAGAGGCTACCACGGGAATACCCATGGCTTGAGCTTCTAAAATAGAAAGGCTTAGTCCTTCTTGAAGGGAGGGAAGAACAAAAATGTTTAGTAAACTCAGTGCTTCAACAGGATCATTAAGCCAAGGTATCCAGCGTAAAGCTCCATTCAATTCTAGTTTTTTCTTTTCTTCAAGAAATTGCTGCTGAGAAGGACCATCTCCAACCACCAGACATTGAAGATTCTTAAACTCCTTTTTTAGTTCTGCGATTGCAGTCAGAAGATAGTGATGTCCTTTGACAGGGGAAAGGCGGGCAATAATCCCAATGAGAGGAGCCGTTGAATCTAAATTCCATTTCTGAATGAGTTCTTGTTTTCGAGTTTCAGAAATGTGTTTTTCGTATCGAGAAAGATCTGTTCCATTGTAAATAAGATGAATTCTAGAGGAAGGTAAATGAAAATCTTTTTTAAGATGTGCTAGAACATGGCTACTGATGGCGATGGTCCTGTCTCCCCAACATGGGAAAAAACGACGCCCTAAATGAGGTCGAAAGAAACCATGGGCTGTTGTGATAAAAGGGATACGAGTTCCTCGTGTAGCGAAAAAGCTTGTCACGGCTGCTACGCGTGTTTGAGCATGAATGAGATCGATTTTTTTTTCTTGAATAAATTTTTTAAGCTTAAACGCTCCTGAAAAGGTTTTAAATCCTATTTCATTTTTTGTATGAATGCCGATGTTGATGTGAGGAAGATCAAGTCCTTCTTCAAAAGTTCCTCCTCCTGAAGCCAAAAAAACTTCACAACCCCTTTCTTTCAAAGCTGTTGCGAGAGAAAGTGTATAGGAAGTAATTCCCCCCGCATTTAAATGAGATGTGATTAAAAGGATTTTCAAAAGGATCGTTCCTTTGCATTAAAAAAATTAAATGAGGCCAAAACGATATCAAATTTTTGGGTTAAATTCAAATGGTTAGAGAAGGCAGCAAATAGAAGATGGAGAAAAGAATGAACAATATAGAAGTTGACGAACGTCCTCAACCTGCCTAGAATAAACAAATACTTTTAATCTGAAGTGGACAAATATGGCCCAAGTCAAACTTGAAAAGCTTTGCAAAGTGTATTCTGGCGGAATTCTCGCTGTGAATGATGTTAATCTTGAAATTGGGGACAAGGAATTTGTTGTCCTGGTAGGTCCTTCAGGTTGTGGTAAATCCTCTACTTTAAGAATGGTGGCGGGTCTTGAGGATATTAGTTCTGGTGTCATCACAATTGATGACAAAAAGATCAATGATGTCCCGGCTAAAGATCGAGATATTGCCATGGTTTTTCAGAATTATGCCCTTTATCCTCATATGACCGTTTATAAGAATATGGCTTTTGGACTCATGCTTCGTAAATTCCCAAAACCTGAGATTGAAAAACGGGTTAAAGATGCAG